>QMNJ01000196.1 GCA_003647715.1 Candidatus Coatesiibacteriota bacterium | reverse complement strand
GTATCTACAGTTGATGCTATCTTCTCTTTCTCGCTAACATCCAACCTCTTTCTCCCCTCAAACCTTGGTCTCGGAACTTTAAATCTGGAGAAGACACCTCCTAGCCATGAAAACACAACCAATAGTGATACATCGGTATATAGAACCACAGAAACCAGAATCGCCGCTATTAGAAGCACCACCGCACCTATTCTACCAACAGATGAAATGATAAGGTCTGACATCATCAACCCCACTGTTCCCCCCCACTCCAACCTTTTATATAAGTCCTCATCTGCGTTAAAGGGACAGAACAAACCGGCAAGTGTTGAAACAGCCACCAGAATTAGCACTATACTCATCAGTTTTCCGAACATCACCTTATTACTTCGTCCCATAACCTTTACAATACCGAGCATTATCAACATAATTGGCACCAGAAAAGAGGAAAACCCAAGAACCAACATAAGACCATGGGAGATGTAAGCACCCAGGACACCAATCTTATTTGTTATGTGCTCACTTTTATCGGACAGGTCTCCAGGGTCATAACTTAACAGAGATATGAATATGAGGACAGATATGATAAACAAGAATACACCAAAGACCTCGCCATACTTCTTTTTCTTTGGAGGACCTAATATACTCATATATTATATTCTAATAAAAAACAGCCATGTAAGTTATAACAAAAATCCCCATTATAAGACAATATATACCAAAATATCTCACCCGACCACTCTTAAGGGTGGAATACAGCCATTTGAGAGCAATTAGCGAAGTCAATAAAGAGAAGGCAAAAGCGATAGATAAATTCAACCAATTCATATCTGATACACTTTTAACTGTGTCACCGAGTTCCATAACCACTGCTCCAAGTATCGCAGGAATAGAGATTATAAAAGCAAAATCAGCTGAATCAGATACCGCAAGACCAATAAAGACACCCGCAAATATTGTTGAGCCCGACCTTGATATCCCCGGTATCATTGCAATTGCCTGAAATAATCCTACTACACATCCAACAATAATTGCAGTGCCGAAACTATCTATTATCTTTTTCCTGCCCCCTCTCTTACTATTCATAAGTGGTATTGCCAAAACGATACCAGCGGTAAATACGAGGGATATTCCAACCGCAGATGGGTTCTCAAAGAGTGCCCTTACCCTGTCTCCTATGAAAAGAGCAACACATCCAGCGGGTATCATAGAGACCACCACTGCACTCAAATAATTGAGTGATAAATTTCTCCTATTGTCTTTCTTGAACAAGCCCGATATTAGAGACAGTAATCTCTTTCTGAGATATATTATAATTGCAATTACACTGGCAAAGTGAAGAGCTACCTCAAGAAATATACCAGGAGGGTTAATGCCAAGAAAGGTCTCTGAAATGACCAAGTGACCAGAAGACGAGACAGGCAGAAATTCTGTAAGACCCTGCACCACACCCATAAATAAATACTTCAATATCTCCATTACAACCTCACTGGATAAACATGTTTACAAATATAAAGTTAAGATTATAAGCGTGTTCACTCAACAGATAACAAAGGGCATTTATAAACTGACAACTACTCTTCCTGCGATATGCCTGTCATCGGGACAAACGCAACAGATGTAACAGGCGTCTTTCTTACCTCACCATTCACCTTCTCAACCAATACTAAATCCTGTGGCAGATATTCACCTACCGGTATGACCATCTTACCACCATCTGCGAGTTGTTCAATGAGTGGTTCTGGTATCTCATCAGGAGCACAGGTAACAATGATGCCATCAAAGGGTGCATACTCCTCCCATCCTATAAAGCCATCGCCTATCTTGAAGTGTATGTTCTCATATCCTAGACGCTTTATGGTCTCCTGCGCCCTTAAACTCAGGGTTTCAATTATCTCAATGGTGTAAACATCACAGCCCATCTCGGCAAGTATTACTGCCTGATAACCAGAACCGGTTCCTATCTCCAACACCCTATCACCTTTCTCTACACATAGTAATTCCGTCATAAGTGCAACAATATAGGGCTGGGAGATGGTCTGACCATCCCCTATGGGTAGGGGATTGTCCTCATAAGCCCTTGACTTGAGTGCCTCTGGAACGAACTCCTCCCTTGGAACAGCAAGCATGGCATTAAGCACATTCTTATCTTTTATTCCCCGTGCCTTTATCTGGCTCTCCACCATACCCTTCCTCAATGCCTCATAATCCACATTCTCCTCCTCTTCTCCACCCTTTGAATAACAGGCGATAACACCCATCAGAATAATAACCATTACAGAAAATGCTCCAAAAACCTTTAATAAAGCCATCTTCATACCATTTCTATTATAACATATCAATATCTGAATAAGAAATCATCTGCCCTGTTTATATTCAGGCGCTGTCGTAATTATGGTGTATATATCACCCTCATATACTCCGATGCCTCTGTCAAGTGCCTAACTCTCAACACCAAAATATCATCAACCTGAAGTGCATTTGCTATTTCCTCATCTTCAAACCCATCTTCAATTGCAAGCAGGATATGGTCTAACTTCTCATATGACAGCCCAATGGCTATCTCATCGGTGATACCCGGGATTATATCCGGCGATGGTGGTTTCTTGATAATTCGGTCGGGTATGCCCAGATACCTTGCCAGTTCTATTACCTGTGTCTTATAGAGATTTAGAAGGGGCATTATATCAACCGCATCATCGCAACCGTGCCTGACGAAATAACCAATCATATACTCGGTCTTATTGGCGCAACCAACCACAAGGCGATTCTCAAGTTCAGCATAGAAATAAAGCAGGAGCATCCTCACCCTGTGCTTAAGCCGATAATAGGCATTAATACGCTTGATAATGCCAGAAAATTCCCTACCCTTAACTCCCCTCACGCTGATTGAGAACGGGGTTTGACCTGTTCTACCTGTATAAAGTTCATAGAGTTTTCTCACCACCCTGCCACTTATTTTTCTTAATATTGAAATTCTTCCAAATGGAAAGAGCCGATATGCACCAATCGTCTCCAGATATGGACTTATGTTTATCAACCTCATATCAATCCCATTATGTCTGGCAAAGGAGATAGCGTCTT
>QMNJ01000195.1 GCA_003647715.1 Candidatus Coatesiibacteriota bacterium | reverse complement strand
TAATAATGTTATAAAATATGTTTTTCTTTCTTGTCATTAATTTTGTTAGGTGTATTTTAATATTATCATATAAAACACCCCACCATCACACCAACCACTTTTCATAGTCCTTCACCCTTGGTGGTTTCTTGCCCTTTGCCTTCTCTATCCTGTGCCCCTCTTCCTCTAACCTCTTCGCCTGTGCCTTAGCACCGCCTGGGAACTTCTCGTTCAACCTGCCGTCCTCCTTCACAACCCGCCAGTAGGGCGTGATATCCTCCTTGCCCTCCGCTCTGTCCTCCTCCGCCGCCTTCGCACACAGAGATACGAATATGCCCGTGGTCATCGGGCAGGTAACCTCTACCCCCGCCCTCTCCGCCAGCACCTCCCTTATCCTGTTGTAGGTTATCAACCTGCCGGAGGGGACACTGCGAATGAGGGCATCAATATCAAGTGGCTTCGGTATCAGCATCCTCCCCTCACCATACTTACCCTGCATCCTCGGGGGAATCTCCACGATGTTTGCCTTTATACTCTCAAGTTTCTCTCTTGCGGTCTTCTTCTCTTTCACTTCCTTTCGCCTCCTTTGGTTAAAATCTCTCTCTTTCTATAATAGCATAATGTCGTTTTTACTTAACTTTACGGGTCTCTTCAAATATTTATTATCTCACCTCATCTGAAATCCATTTTAGATAGTCACTGTTGCCACCTACTATCTGTGTAGCGATTATCTCCGGAACTTCGTATGGATGATTGTTCTTTATAGCATCCTCTAATTCAAAATATACATCTTTTTTGGTCTTGATGGTTAACAACCATTCCTCGGTCGTATCAATCTTGTCTCTCCACCAGTAGGTGCTCTCTATGGGTCCGAGAATCTGAACGCATGAGGCGAGACGCCTCTCAACCAGCATCCTTGCTATCTCAACTGCGACATCTTTTTTATCTATTGTTGTTCTTACCTCAATATATTCCTCAGCCATATCTCACCTGCCTTTCATAATCACTTTCGGTTCACTTATACACCTATACTGTGATATTATGAATATAATCTGATGATTGCAAATCTTTTGCTCATAAAGGAGGGAGGTAAATGTGTCAACTGACCTTGAGATAGCAAGAAAGGCGAAACTTCGGCCCATAATTGAGGTGGCGGAGGAGCTGGGCTTGAGTGAAGGTGATATAGACCTGTTTGGTCGCTACAAGGCGAAGATTCACTTAGATGTGCTTGAGAGAAAAAGGGATAAGAAGCAGGGCAAACTCATACTGGTGTCGGCGATAACTCCCACTCCCGCTGGTGAGGGCAAGACCACTACCTCCATCGGTCTCTCTATGGGGCTCGCCCGTCTGGGCGAGAGGGCATGCGTTGCTCTAAGGCAACCCAGTTTGGGTCCCACGATGGGTATCAAGGGCGGTGCAGCGGGTGGCGGTCATAGCCAGGTTCTGCCTATGGAGGATATCAACCTCCACTTCACGGGCGACATCCACGCCGTGGGTTGTGCACACAACCTTCTCTCGGCGATGATTGACAACCACATCTACCGCCGGCTGAAACCGCAGATTGACCCCACGAGGGTGAAGTGGGGGAGGGTGCTGGATATGAACGACAGGGCGCTGAGGTGTATTGTCATAGGTCTGGGTAAGCCCACCTATGGCGTTCCCAGGGAGTCGTTCTTTGATATCACAGCCGCCAGCGAGGTGATGGCAATTCTCTGTCTGGCGGAGAACTTGCAGGATTTGAAGAAGCGTCTGGGTAACATAATGGTGGGCTATACATATAATAAAGAGCCGGTATATGCCAGAGACATCAAGGCGAGTGGTGCTATGACTGTATTATTGAGGGATGCTATGAACCCCAATCTGGTTCAGACCATAGAGGGAACGCCTGCCCTTATCCACGGTGGACCTTTCGCCAACATCGCTCAGGGCACTAACTCGGTGGTCGCCACCAAGATGGGTATGTCACTTGCTGACTGGTGCATAACCGAGGCGGGCTTCGGCTTTGACCTCGGGGCAGAGAAGTTTTTTGACATAAAGTGTGTATCATCCGGTCTCGACCCACACGCTGTGGTTCTGGTCGCCACCATAAGGGCGCTCAAGATGCACGGAGGCAAGGGCTATGATGAACTCACAGAGCCAGACCCGTCCGCAGTGGAGAGAGGTCTGCCTAATTTGAAGAAGCACCTGGAGAACATCTGCCACTTCAAGGAACTCGCCATAGTCGCCCTCAATAGATTTGCTACCGATAGCGAAGAGGAGATAGAGGTTGTCAGAGAGTTCTGTGAGAGCAATAACACCCCCTTCGCTGTGTCAAATGGCTGGGCTGAGGGGGGAAGGGGTATGATAGAGCTGGCAGAGGTGGTTCGTGAGGTGACGAAGGCGGAGAACAAGCCCTTCAAACCCATGTATGACTGGGGGGATAGGGTGGAGGATAAGATATTCTCGGTGGCGAACAAGATATATGGTGCAGAGGCGGTGGATTATACCGCCACGGCGAAGAAGGACCTCGCCAGAATTTATGAACTGGGCTTTGACAAACTGCCCGTCTGCATCGCCAAGACCCACAAGTCGCTATCGGACAATCCCCACCTTCTGGGTCGCCCCAAGGACTTTCTGGTTACCGTGAGGGAAATAATAATCAACTCCGGCGCTGGCTTTCTGGTTCCACTGACTGGTGATATCATCAGAATGCCCGGTCTTCCAGCGGTGCCAAGGGCAACAGTAATTGACATAGACGATGATGGAAACATAGTGGGATTGGAGTGATTGTGGTAGGAATTCTTAACGAAACGGAAACCAAGCGTGGAGGAGATAGCGTGGTGGATTGAAGGATTTCTATACCGTATTATACTTTATGAGATTCTTCTCAGCGCTTCAGAATGACAGGTAATCTCTTCGCCATAGGGGAATAACAATGCCATACAGGTGAATTTTTACCTGTATATTTTTGTCTGATTTATTAAGCCCCTTATCTAACCAATAATTATCTCATCCAGGGAGCGCTTGGGAACATGGTGAACGCCCTCTTCATCCCGGTAGTATTTTGTGTCGCCATCTTCTCCAACGGGTTCTATTACCACCCTCTCGGCGGGCTTGCCCAGTGCCAATACTAACAGTATCTCCAGATGGT
>QMNJ01000194.1 GCA_003647715.1 Candidatus Coatesiibacteriota bacterium | reverse complement strand
TATGTTGATGTAGACCTTATATCACCAGTGGAGTTCAATGTATGGTTACCGGAGGGTTGGACACAGATGCCTTCATACTCAGACAACAATGACTGGCATAAATACATTTACGGAAATGATAGTGTAGCCAGGAGATACAATGTACCACCAGAGCAAAACTCCATAGATGAACTTATTTCGCCGATAAAAAGTGCTGCTGACTTTACTAAACTGTATCTGAGTTACTGGACTGACTTCAATGCTTATAATCCATCACCTTACAATACTTATGGGAAGGTCTTGGGTAGCACCGATGGAGGTGACCACTGGAACTACTTCATCAACCAATATCAGGACGATTTCAAGGGTAACGAGACCTTTGAAATAACCAGCTGGGCTGCGGGCGAAGAGAATATTAGAATTAAGTGGCTCTTGGAACAGGACGAACCTGATGATGTATTATGGTGGCTCCTTGATAGCATCCATATCTATGGCGATATGACCCGTTATGACTTCAAGGATGATGTAGAGCATGGAGAGGACGGCTGGTATGTCTATCCTGAATCTGCTGTAGAAATGTCATCCATAGGGCAGATAAAGGCATTATTGAAGTAGCATCTCTGACAAACAGAATATGCTATTACTTACTTACTATTAAGTGAGAACTAAAATAATTGTTGAATAAGTGTCTTAGTAATTAAAGATGTTTCTATATCTTTAACTAATCTTCCTTTTTGAAATATAACTACTTTTGTATCGCTTGTTGGACCAAACATATTGATATTCCAACTTACATCTGGATATAAACCAACAACAGGAACATTGAATGCACCAGCAATGTGTATTGCAGAGGTATCAGGGCTTATCAGAAGCGATGATTTAGATATAAGAGCAGAGAAGGTAAAAAAATCACCACCTGTATATGACTTCACCCGCCTTTTATTCCTAAATCCTATAGCTTCTATAATCTCCATATGAGATGGCATTGACAATAAAATAATGTTTTTATCAGATTCCTTCAGTATAAACTTAATAATTTCCCTCCATTTCTCAGATGAAAGCATTCTATCATCTGAACCAGCAGAGATGTTAATGGCTATATAATCTTCAAAACCAAAATCATTAAGAACCCTGTTCGCCCCATCAAATCCCTCCATTGGAATGCATATATGAGGTCGCCTGTCCCTCTCTGATACCCTGAGACCCAACAATTCAGCAACTGCAAGCGACCTGTCAACAATATGATAACTTTCAATGCCTTCTAAGGCAATGAAGCGATTATAAGGGTATGTCTTATGTCCAGTTGCTATTGTCAACTTTATATCGGCAAGTGATAGAAATGTAACTATCTTTGATGTCTCTGATACAAAGTGATTGAGGTCAACAAAAATATCCGGCTTATACACAATATTTTTTATAATAGAGAGAGGGATGTCATATAATAATCCGTAGGGAAGTATCAGGTCAATATACTCACATGAACCTGTCACATTTAACAGCCGGCGCCTTACAATACCGGCTACACTTATGTCCGGTCTCTGCCTTTTAAGTATTGGCAGAAAAGCGGTAGAACACATGAAATCCCCCAACCTGCCAAGCTGTAGCATCAACAAATTAGAGTTCAGAGGAGGAACCTCTAAGAATCTATACTTCGTCATCTTTATCTAATGCCTTCCTCATTCTGCATATACTCCATATTCTAACGCCTGTTGGGTATCCGCAGACCTCAAACAGTTTGATTTCTTCACCCCAGCCCCTTAACATATCCTTATTACAATAATATTCATCCCATAGTTTCATTTACATTCTGTTTACAGTTTTCCCAAACTTCTTACTAATATTGCATATAAATTTCTGATAAATCACTGAATATTCATCTATACCCAAATCAATATGATAACCAATCACATCGTCACCCATCTCTTTCAGTCAAAGGGCAAGCGAAAAATTATCTCTACCTCCAGATAAAGCGACCATAACCAGAGTGTCCTCAGAAGAACCCAATCCACAATTTCTCACTCAAGTTCTTTCCCTCTACTATCAAAGATGAGGGTAAAATAATCTCTCCTCATTTAGTATCTTCGTCTGATATGCTAACTATTTTAATATGAAAACAAAGAGTATTTTTGATATTATTTATGAATGATAACTGTAAGAACATTGAAAGTATTGATATCAATATTGGTTATCTTCGCAACTGGTGCTCTCCCAAATATAAACTGGGACCCAAATATTTATCTCACACACAACTTTGACTACCTATATACCTTTGACAGAACGGATTACTACCCCCAGGAAAAGTTGATAAACGCTAATATCAATCTCGCGGTAATCCACACAATTAAGTTAGAAGAGGGTGCAAATCACTACAATATCCTGACCTTACCAGTAGAGATAGGAATGCCACTAACACATTCGTTTTACATCTCGGGTATATTGCCAATTATATATGATGATATAATAAAGGATATTTTCCCCTATCAGGGTTATTCCAGTTTGGGTCTTACCAGTCCCTGGTTGAAATTCAAACTTCTCTTTGGATTAGGCAATAACTTTTCAGGTGGTCTTCGCTGTGGGTTCAGGATACCAATTGGCACAGAGCGCTATAAAATTTATCCTATTGCCTATGATATCTGCTACCTTACTCATATAGGATATGACCTCCCGGCACAAACATCTATACAGTTTGGGTTGAGGTATGAATCTAAATATAAGAATATTCAAGCGCCTTCATTTTTATATGTCATCATAAGGGAGGTCATACCAACGGGTCAGAGATTTAAACCATTTGGATGCTTTGGTCTGACTTATCCGATTAATAGATTCAAAAGTGGAATTGATGAAATGGAAGCCCTGAAGGATATATGGTTAGGTGGTGGCTTCTACTTTGTCGTTACAGAGAATACACTTCTCCAATCACAGTTCAACTATCGCCTTAGTGAAGAAGGGTTCAATCAAGGGAACAACATCCTTTTGGTTTTTGGTATCTCTACCTATGTTTACTTTTAAACTTTTTTCCACAATCGGGCTTTTCTAGGTCAAGGAATGAAGTTCACAATGTTTACAAACCACCTCCTTTTTTTGTTATAATTATTAAGGTGATTAAGATGCATAAGGTTATAGTAATGGGAATAACATTTGATTCAACGAACAATAGTCCTGTAGTTATAC
>QMNJ01000193.1 GCA_003647715.1 Candidatus Coatesiibacteriota bacterium | reverse complement strand
GAACTATACTCATTGGCTCAAATCTAAAATCGGCGAAAGACCCATATTGTCGCCCGATATCATACCAACCTTCACCCTCCCTCTTCTTGAAAAGTATAAGAGTGTATTCTTCATAGTAATTGACTGTCTGCGGTTAGACCAGTGGCTGTTGATAGAGACGGAACTGGAAAGAATGTTCAGATTAAAGAGGGACTATTATTTCTCCATAATACCTACCTCAACCGTTTACTCAAGGAATGCTATATTCAGTGGTCTTCTGCCGGTTGATTTACAGAGGGCGGAACCGAATTACTGGCTCGAGTCATCAACTGAAGAGGAGAGCTTAAACAAATATGAGGGGGAACTTCTCAAAAAGATGTTGGAACAACACAATGCTTACATAAATAACCCCCGATACATCAAGATATCAAACAAGGTAGATGATGACAACCTCAGAAGGAGAATGCCATCTATAAAATCAGATGGTCTAACAGCCCTGGTCTTCAATTTCGTTGACACACTTACCCACGAGCGGGATAAACAGAAAATAATTGAGGAGATTGCCAGGGATACTGCCGCACTCAGAGAGGTGGTGAAGTCGTGGTTCTTAAGGTCATCGCTGATGGAACTACTAAACCACCTCTCAGAAGAAAAAGATACCTGCATAGTGATTACCTCTGACCACGGCTCTATATCCACCGAGAGGTCAATCACCGCATATTGCGATAAGGACTCGGTGAAGAGCTTACGGTTCTGGTTCGGTAGAAACCTACGCTTTGATGGCAACAAGGGACTGCTCATAAGAAAACCTGAGGAGTGGGGACTTCCCAACGACTTCGTCGGCAAGAACTACATAATTGCAAAAGAGAACTATAACTTCATCTTCTCTTTTGATTACCATCACCAGAAGAGAAGGTATGAAGGCGCCTTCCAGCACGGCGGAATATCCATGCCTGAGATAATACTCCCCTGCACAATACTTGAACCAAAGGTATAAAAATAATTCTGTTCAAATAACCATGAAATACATAAATAAAATTAGAAACAGTGTCCTTAACTTCATACAGGCAGAAAACCTAACTTCTCCAGGAGATAGAATCCTCCTTTCGGTATCAGGGGGGCAGGACTCCGTCTGCATGCTGGACATAATCTACAACCTGAGAAAGAAACTAAACATAGACATAGCGATTGGACACATCAACCACCAGCTAAGGGGAGAGGAATCAGAAAGAGACGAAGAGTTTGTGAGGACTCTTAGTAAGAGATATGACATCCCTGTCCATATTGAAACAATAGATGTAGCCAGTTATGCCAAAAAGAACCGTAAAAATATTGAGGAGGCAGGGCGAATAATACGATACCAATATCTAAAGAAAATAGCACAGGCGAACAAACTTAACAAGGTGGCGACAGCCCATACAGCGCAGGATAGAATAGAATGGCTCTTCCTGGCGCTGATGAGGGGTAGTGGGGCAGGAGGTCTATCAGGTATGCGCCCTAAAACCGACTTTAACGGTATCACGGTCATAAAACCGCTTCTCTCTCTATTCAGGGACGATACCTACCACTACCTCAAAGAGGCAGGTCTTGAGTTCAGGGTGGATAAGTCAAACTATGACCTATCAATTGACAGAAATTATATCCGTGAGATGATAATACCATTACTGAAAAAGAGATTCTCACCTACCGTGTTTGAGAATATTCTCCGCTCAATAGAACTCATTGGCGAGGATGATGACTATCTAAATGCGAGGGCAGACACTTTCCTTAGCACGAACTCGGAGAAATCACCATTTGGCTTCATATTCAGGGTTGAACATCTCAGTGACCTGAAAAAGACGATTCTCACACGGGTGATACGACTCGCCTGTAAACGACTAGGCACAATATACCCCCCATCAATGGATAATGTCTTAAGAGCTGTGTCTCTGTTCAAGGAGAACATCTCTGGAAAATCATCCCCACTTACAGAAGATGTCTTCTGTGAGGTGTCAGAGAACATGGCAAGAATAGGTAGAGAGATTGATACTATTGAGTTTCAATACACCGTAGATAGCATACCTGCATCGGTAGATATTCCTGAATTGAATAAGGTCATCCAGTTTGAAACATTAGAGAAATTTGAGTTAGATAAAAGAGATTTTCAGTTCCTGATAAATACTAGTAATATCAACCTACCTTTAAGATTGAGAAATGTGCGAGCAGGTGATAGAATGAACCCTATGGGGATGGAGGGTAGCAAGAAGATATCTGATATACTTATTGATATGAAGATACCTTTGTGGGATAGAAAGCGAGTTGTTATCATAGAGGACAAAGCGGGTATTGTGGGATTGTTCCCATACAGGTTGTCTGAGAGGGCGAGATTAAGGATAGGTGAGAAGGGGATACTTGTGAGAGAGGTGAAATGAGTTGAATAGCAATATTAAGATAAAACTGGCTCTTGATAGAGATGCCATCCATCAGAGGGTAAACGAGATGGGGAGGGATATATCGGCTGACTTCAAGGGCAAGGACTTTTTACTGGTGGGTGTCCTGAAGGGTAGCGTCTGCTTCATCGCTGACCTTATGAGAGCACTTGAGGTTCCTTATACTCTGGACTTCATTGGCGTATCTACCTATAGGGAGGGGACTACCCCATCGGGAAGGGTGGAGATAACCTATGACCTCCAATCCAACTTCAAAGACAGAGACCTGCTGATAGTGGAGGACATAGTTGACACTGGTATAACCCTTGATTATCTATTGGGGCAGTTGAAGGTAAGAGGCGCCAAATCTATCGCGGTTGCGACACTATTGAACAAGAAGGAGCGAAGGAAGATTGATGTGAAGACCGACTATGTGGGCTTTGAAGTAGAGAACAAGTTTTATGTCGGCTATGGACTTGACTACAAAGGTATGTATAGACACTTGCCTTTTCTGGCTACACTGGAGAATTAACCGCCTGAATTTACTTATATTATCAAGGGACTTACTGCATTATTTACAATTCTACTATACCCTATTGCCACTCTATCTCAAGGTCTCTATCCGGCATGAAGTTATACGCCTCATATGTATATAACCTGCATCCGTCTGTTGACACGCTCTCTATGAAGGGGTAAGGGGTTGATAGATTATAAATCCCATCGTATGCATATATAGTAAACCTCGCCCTCTCAATCGGCTCCCCCCAACTCTTTG
>QMNJ01000192.1 GCA_003647715.1 Candidatus Coatesiibacteriota bacterium | reverse complement strand
CAAATCAACTGCATTGATATTGGTCTTTGCCTTCTCCCCCTTCTCTATAGGTGAAACAATATCTTCTTCCTCCTTTGAGACCCTGGTGGTGGCTTCGGTCTTAACCTCGCCCACAGTAAACACGGTCTCTATGTGCTCAAATGAAACCCTATCTATGCCCTCTATGTTCTTCAGTTCACTGAGGTCTTTTATGGTTCCATGCTCCTTCCTGTATTGATATACCGCCTTTGATATCTCATCTGCAACATCAGTCCCCTTGCTCTGTATCAATAACTCATCCTCCCTTAACCCAACGGTATGGACCTCTTCTACATTCAATCTGTCTCTTATGTCTGAGAGCTCGTTTAGTGTTACTCTCTTTGCCAATTTAACATCAACTTTCAACCCCCCCGCAAAGTCAATAGATAGATTTGGACCGCCCTTAATTACCAGTGACACAATAGAGGCAATGATTAGTGTTATTGAAAAAACAAAAGCAACCCTGCCGTATTTCACAAAATTGTAATTTGTATCTTTAAAGAACCTCATCTATCATTGCTCCTAAATATATATCTTCTTTATCCTAAATCTGGTTATGAAGTAGTCATAGACCACCCTTGTTCCGACAATTGCTGTGAACATAGAAGCACATATTCCTATAATTAGAGTAACAGCAAAACCCTTCACCGGTCCAGTCCCGAATATAAACAGCACAATTCCAGCAATCAGGGTGGTGAGGTTCGAGTCAAGAATGGTAATGAATGCCCTTCTATACCCCGCATCTACCGCCGCCCTCACTGTCTTGCCCGCATCCAGTTCCTCCCTTATTCGCTCGTATATTAGAACATTTGCGTCAACCGCCATAGCAGTTGATAGGATGAAGCCGGCGATACCGGGCAGGGTGAGGGTGGCGCGTATCAGAACCAGAATTGCTCCCACTATGATGATATTCATTATAAGTGCCATATCTGCTAATAAACCAGATAGATTGTAATAAAACACCATGAATATCATCACCAAGACCAGACCTATTATCGCAGCCATGATACCGTTTCGGATGGAGTCCTTTCCCAGCGAGGGTCCCACAATCTGCTCATGGACAATTCTGACGGGAGCTGGGAGCGCACCCGTTCTCAACACCAGCGCCAGGTCATGTGCCTCATCCAGTGTGAATCTACCTGTTATCTGACCGTTTCGTGTAATTCGGCTTTCTATAGTGGGGGCTGACTTAACAACATTATCAAGGATTATTGCCAATCGTCTGCCAATATTTGAACCTGTAACTCTTCCAAAGACCTTCGCACCCTCTGGCTTCATCTCAAAGGTTACTGAGGGCTTGTTGAACTGGTCATAGCCGGTTCTCGCTGTCTTAAGCATTCCTCCATTAATCTCTACCCTGTCCTCAAGCAGATATATCTTCCTCACAGGACCCCCCATCATCTTGTAGAGTTCATCGTCGGGCTCGTCTATCAGGTCACCGGGGAGGAATAAATAACCAGGGGGGACTATGCCCTCATCCTCTGCTCTCTTAAGCATTGACATAACTCTATCGTAATCGTCCCTGTAAACCACTATATCCCCTCTTACAAAATCTACCCAGAAGCTCAAAAGGTCCTCATCCTTAACACTCTCACCCTTCTCCCTTCTTACCATTTCATCGTATCTATTAATCACATCCTGAACAAGTGATGGGTCGCCAACCAGCCGGAACTCAAGCATGGCGGTCTGCCCTATGAGATTCTTGGCTCTATCTGGGTCTTTGGCACCGGGCAGTTTTATAACTATCTTGTCCTTACCCTCCTTTTGTATTGATGGCTCAGCAACACCAAACTCGTCTATCCTGTTCCTTATAATCTCAAGCGCCCTATCAACCGCATCCGATGCCTCGTCGGGCTTGAGATTGGAGGTGTCCACCTCATAGACCAGATATGAACCGCCTCTAAGGTCCAAACCCAGACGAATATCCCTTTTAGGCAAGAGTCTGGCGAGCCAGTCGGGCAGGTAGTCATACAGACCTATCGTGGGAAGGAGATAGGCAAGCGATACAAGTAAGATTATAAAAATGAGAGCTGCTCTGTAGTAAATGCTTTTCATAACAGATAGAAATAATTTGTAAAGTATAATTTAATAATGGTCTATATTCAAGATGATATTTATAAAAGATATTTAGTGATTAGAAGCAGAAGGCGGGACCGCCAACAAACATTGAGATGCATCCTCCATTAGTATACTGCCTGTAATCTAAATAGGTGGAGATACCTCTTTTCTGGGTGAGATAGATATTTTTGCGGTTGGTCAGGGTGAAGCCCTCTCAGTGGTCAGACGAGACATCACCAGAGGGTATGAAAGAGCAGATGAGAATAGAAAGTAATGCAATTTTCAGCGGGTTAAGATTGGTAAAATGCTTCATCTTCATAAAAAACACTCATTACTTGTGGTTTGTTATGGAAGTTTTTCCCTATATGTTCAGAGATGCTATCTTGCTATGACAAATATTCTGCTTAGATTGGTTGCCCCGTTTGACATTATAAGTGAATATACGCCATCTGCAAGGTTATCTATACCAAAGGAGACCTCACTCTCACCTTTATTCTCTATATGCACTTCCTTACTTAAAAGACGCCTACCACTGATGTCATATATTGCTATCTCAATCTCACAGGAGTGTGGGACACTCAATATGCAGTTCACAATATCAGATACAGGGTTGGGATATAATCGCAGAATGGTGAAACCTGCGGGTATCCCCGTCTCCACCGTCGTTGTGCCCAGGGTTTCACCGCCCTTATTATCCGTGAGCACCGCCTCTAACTTGTATTCATACTGCGTGTTCTCAATGACATCGGTGTCGGTGTATGAATATGGGTTGGTGCCTGTTATGAGGGTGTTGTTGACCTTATGCCATTCAGGAAGGTTATCTCTTTGTAAGGGAGAATTATAATTCTCCCTTACGGATGCCTCCCCCACATCTCCGGGTTGTATCCGCAATTTATGAATTGCCCCCCCTTGTAATTCACGCCTGTATAGGTTGAAGCCGAGAATATCATCGCCCTCATCGGCGGATATGCTCCACCTCAGATTGACTGCGGATGCACCTGATGCGTCTGCGGTGAAGGAGAGGAGGGTTATATATGTTAACTCTATTCTGTATTTGATAGTTAGAAAGTCAGCATCCCCTGAAAATACTGTAT
>QMNJ01000191.1 GCA_003647715.1 Candidatus Coatesiibacteriota bacterium | reverse complement strand
GGTAATGTGCATCTTACTGGTCACCTTGGAGACGCCGAGAAGTTCTTTGGCCATGTGTAGCGGATATGATTAATCGCTTATGAACTGTTCCAACTAATCGGCGAATAGCGTAATCGTGGAAAGGTTGATATAATACTAAAGGTATACACCCCAAGGTGATGACCGTGAGAGCTGTCTCAACGTGCCCCTTATTGGTCTTCTCAGCCCTGTTTCTAATCTCTGCTCTAGCTCCTACAGCCAGCTCCTACCTCCTGGATGTGAAGGTAGTAGCCTCCGTCAACGCTCTTAACAATATCCAACAGGTGGTTGTCTCCAGTGATGGAACCACCGCAGCAGCCATCTCAGATGATGGCAACCTATATATTATCAAATCTGGTGGCGCCTCTGAAAGTGTCTCTATCGGGGAAGACCTGACCGCCACTGCTCTGGCAATATCGGCAGATGGAGATAGAATTCTGTGTGGAGATTCGGATGGCGATGTGCATCTTTATGATAGCTCCGGCAATGAGATGTATGACCCATACTTAACATTCCTGGACGATATGATATACTCCGTGGACATCTCTTCAGACGGCACTCGTGCTGTGGTTTCCACAGACTGGCGCACGATATACTTTACTATTCGGCAAGACGGTTTTTGGTCTGAATGGTCCACATATACCTATTATGGATGTGTTGTGGACCTCTCCGCTGACGGCCAACATCTTCTGGTATACGATGATGAGACGCTCAATGTTTTTGACAGCGATGGCAATCTTCTGTGGGCAGAGGATTGGACCCCCCCTGGAAATGGAAAAATAGTCTGGGCGGACCTCTCAGAGGATGGAACGAAGATTGGAGTCCTCTCAGATAATAGGGTTCTATCTCTCTTAAGCGTCCGCAGTGGCAGTGAGATATGGAGAGTGACCAATTTCGGTCAGGTTAGCCAGATCTATGAAGGGGTGGTAGAACTCTCATACGACGGTTCGGTTATAATGGCGGCACATGACCTCGGACCTGACCTTCTCTCCAGAATCTACATTTACCATGGCGATTCCCCCGATGTCGTTGCAAACTATTCTGGTGGGGTCTCACTAGCGGCAAGAATATCGGATGATGGTAAATATCTTATTCTCCAGTGCTACAATTCAAGTGGAGAGGACTTGAGGCTGATAGACCTCTCTGATGATGAAGTGGTGTGGAACAAGAACATCGAGGGCTACGTGATATCCTCCTCCATGCTAGCAATTTCTGCCGATGGCTGTTTCGTAGCCTATGGAAATTCTCAATATCTGTTCTCGTATCTTTCTACCATCCCCAGAACCTCCCTTGTTTACTCTGGAGGGATAGTGTGCGATAACTATTACTACTTCTCCGCTGAGGGCCAGATCCAGCTTACTGCAACCTTCATAGGTGAGGGAGCAACAACATACTGGAACATAGATGATGGAGAATATAGAGAGTACAACGGTCCCATACCCCTTTCGGGTTATGAAGACGGACCACATACCCTATCTTACTACACGGTAGACTCTCACGGTAACAGTGAGAGAACAAGAGTCTTTCCCTTCATAATTGACAATACACCTCCCGCTCTTGCTATCATATCACCGGAGGAGAACGTGTGGGTCCCTCCTGAGTTTACCGTTGTCTGGAACGCCACAGACACTGGTTGCGGACTGGACCACTACAGCATAGAGGTGGACGGAGAGGTGGTTGCAGAGAACCTTCAAGAGACAACATATCACCTTCGGGATCTCACAGACGGAAGGCACATAATAACACTTCACGCCTATGATAAACTGGGAAATGAGATGGAAAAAGAGCTTCAGGTGAGAGTGGACTCCACCTCTCCCGAGCTTACATTGCAGCCTGACCTGGCTGAGATATACATAAATGTGGAGAACTACGCTATTCAGTGGAGTTCTGCAGATGACCTCTCTGGTATAAACCACTTTGAAATCTCTGTAGATGGAAGGAGGTGGGTGAGCATATCGGCGGATCAGACCAGATACGTCCTGATGGACCTTCGGGAGGGGACACACCATGTGAGGGTAAAGGCTGTGGACAACGCTGGAAATTCCATTGAGAGATCCCTCACACTCCTGGTAGACCTCCACAACCCAATCGTACGGACCCAGGCCCACTTCCAATATATAAGCCCAAAAAGCCTTCCACTGCCGTTCGGCTGGGAAGCCGAGGATAAAAAGATATCGAATATGAAGACTGGTGTGAAGAAAGTGGTGATTCAGGTAAAAAACATTGACACAGGAAATGTTCTGGAAGTGAAGGAAGTGGTTAACCGCACAATGTACTATCTAACCAATCTCACTGAAGGGAGAATAGAGGTGACGCTTACCGTGTATGATTTGGCAGGAAACAATGACTCCACGAGTTTTTCATTTGTCTACGATGCCACACCTCCAGAGATAGAATTCAGTTACTGGTTTGAGCGTATCTCCAATGATGTTTATGTGAAGGTTCAGGGCAGTGACGAGCTCAGCGGAATTTCATATTATGAGATAATGGTGGATGAAGGTGAGTGGAGAGAGATGGATATGAGGTTGGAGGAGGATGGGAAAAGTATTGGGGAATTCACCATATATGTTATGGAGCCCGGAGACCACGAGGTTTATATACGGGCCGTGGACAGAGCCGGAAATGTGAGGGTTGAGGGGTACACAGTGCACATAGGATTCGTGGAGGCTCATGTTTTTGAGCTAGGCGTATGCCTCCCTGCCCTGGTGGCTATTATACTTATCATCTTTCTCCTAGTAAGGAGGAGGTTGAAAAGTAAAAGCTCTCCTGTGGAAGAGGTAAAAGAAGAGATGCACCAGATGTTTTCAGGAGAGACCACTACTTTCCAGCAACCATCCCCCGAACCCGCTGAGGAAGCACTTCCGCTTGAAAAGAAGATAGAAGAGATAAAAAGGTTGAGAAAAAGAATCTATAGAGGTACCCAGCGTTTGACAGAGAAGGGCATAGATGTATCAGATGTAATGGGTGTTTTGGCCACAGCCTCTAAAGCAGAGAAGAGAAGCGACTTTGACCTGGCCTACAGAGCTACAGTACAGGCATGGGAAATGCTGAAAAGCAGATACGAGGGCCAAGGTGTTGAGGAGTTAGAAGAATGAGTGGGTGGTTGAGAAGGCCATAGGGTGCATTATGATACAGTAGAGCTGTAATGAGTGGGCAAGTTGATAGTTGCCATTTCAGTGAACATATTATTATCCTGAAGCTGTAACAAATGTTATGGTTATGTCCCCTTATAAGATATTTTGTGATCGATATGAATCTAAAGG
>QMNJ01000190.1 GCA_003647715.1 Candidatus Coatesiibacteriota bacterium | reverse complement strand
CAAACTTAAGATAAGGGGGCTTATAGTTCAAGCCCCCTTAAATCTATTGGTTGAGTTCTCTTTCTATTTAACTACCACCATTTTACTTGTTGCTTTGAAATTTTCAGCAGATAACATGGTGATGTAAACTCCATTGGAGAGCTCACCAGTATTGATTTGGATTCTATTCAACCCTGAATTAAAATAACCTGTTATCGGTTTTAACAGCGACCTGCCTGCGAGGTCATAGATTTCAATTTCTATGTATGAGTCCTCCTCGAGCGAGAATTCAATCGTGGCATGGTCTGATACGGGTTGCGGATAGATTGCCCTGAATGAATTTGCATAGTGATTGGTCTCCGGTTTTAGATTAACTATTCCAATGGTGTCATCTTCGTTTTCAGTTATTGCTTCAAGGTGGTATACATAAAGGCAATCGTTCTTTATGTTCCTGTCAATGTAGGTGAAGGGTGACTCACCTGTTATTAAGTCGGTGTTTATTTTAACCATATCATCTCTTCCTGGCATTTCGCTTAACTTAAGACCAATAACAGGTGTCTCAGAGCGATATAGGTTAAAACCGATGATACCCTCAGTTGATAATACATCCCAGGTTAGGTGAACATTACCACTCTTTCTATCGGCATCAAAATAAAGCAATACAATGTCGGATTGACCGAGAACATACTGAACTGCGGCGAAGGCGTCAATCCTTCCATAGCCAAAGTCATAGTCGTATCCGTATGAGCCGCAGTCAACAGCGGTGAGTTCCAGTGCTGACTTTATCTGGTTAGGACTGAGGTCTGGGTTTGCCTCAAGTAACAATGCAACAGTTCCTGTAACATGAGGCGCTGCCATGGATGTGCCCTCCATGTAGGTGTATCCGCCGTTATTCTTCGTTGATAATATCATACCGCTTTCGTGCTCGTTATAGGTATATCTACCTCCGGGTGCGGTGACATCCGGCTTTGACAGACCTGGTGGGTATGGGTAGTCATTGTATGGAGGGTCCAGGTTCCAATCAGTAGGTCCATAAGATGAGAACCAGGATATGTAGTCGTTTTTGTTTGAACCCGCAACAGTTATGACATCTGGGACATCACCAGGAGTTCTGATGCATTCGGGAACATCTACTTGTCCACGCTCATTTCCAGCTGCTATTACCATAACAAGACCTGCAGCAATGCAGTTTTCACAGACCTGACGCCAGCCAGCCCTGTCTGGGTCCCACATTCTTTTCCAGCCGAATGAGCAGTTTACGACATCGCAACCGTTGTCAACCTCATATTGGTATGCTTCCCACTGGTTTTCTTCCGCTCCTTCTTCCAGATAAAGATTTGTTTCACACACCATTAGATTTGCATCTGGAGCAACGCCTGTCTGTTCCCCATCTGTTCCATCACCACAAACAGTTCCTGAGACATGAGTGCCGTGACCAAAGTAATCTTCAATAGATGAATCATTGTTATAGAAGTCATATCCATGGTAATCATCTATATATCCATTGTTATCATCATCTTCACCGTTGTCTGGAATCTCATCCTCATTTATCCACAGATGGTCACTTAGGTCGGGATGTTCAATATAACATCCTGTGTCCTGGACAGCACAGACAACACCTGCACCAGTGAAACCGGTTGGTTCCATATCCCATACTTCAGGGGTCCTTATCTTATTGACACCCCAGGTGACATCTAAAAGAGCATTCACAGGTTGGTCGTAGCCAATGTATGCTATTTTATCAAGTTCGCTGATTTTATAAATAGCAGTTGGTTTAGCATCACAACAGACGATATTTGCAATCCATAGGTTGTTAATGTCTTTAACAAGGTTGTCGTCTTTCAGGTCTGTAAGGAGCTGTAGAAGTTCCTCCTGAGTTTCATCTGCTATCTCCTTCAATTTTTCTATTATCACCACTCGTCTTGCCTCCTTATCTAAACCTGCGGTAAGATATTCTCTATCGTGTCGGTCAAGTTGTTCTGTTAGTCGTATGGTGATGGGAATAAATTCATCATTGCTTGTCGTGTATAGTTTCTCTATAAGGTCAGGAGCAAGTGTAGGTGAGGAGAGCACTAATGTGGGGAGAACCATCGTTATAGCGATTAATGTTACTAACAATTTTTTCAACATTTACTACCTCCTATATATCAATAGAAAAAGATAAATCTTATAGATATTATATCAATTTTAGAATGAATGTATGTATAAATATTTATTATTAGAACCAGGTCAGAATATCTCTTAGAGGTGTTCTTCCTCTATTTGGTGGGTTTTCGGCTGGGTAACCAATGGGTATTATCGCCACAGGTCTGATGCCATCCGGGAGGTCAAGGAACTCAGCAAGGGCTTTTTCGTCAAAGGCACCGACCCAGCAGGTTCCTAGCCCGCAATCTGTGGCAATTAATAGAATGTTCTCTATGAGTGCTGATGTATCCTGGATAGAATATAGGTCTCTTCCCCTGACCCCATATACACTCATGCACTTTTTAGTATCAGCAGCAATTATAATTGTGTAAGGTGCTTGTGTGATAAAATTTTGGTTATAAGCTATTTTCGCTACCTCTTTTTTATCCTCTTTCTTGGATAGAATTATTATCCTCCAAGGTTGAAGGTTCCCAGCAGATGGAGCTTCAATAGCTAATGATAATATATGTTCAATAACATCACTGCTAACATCACTGTTCTGAAAACTGCGTATGCTTCTTCTTAATTTTATAGCATCTTTTAAGTGCATCTTGCTATTCTAATAATAAAAGGTTTTAGGAGGGTTATTTGTCATCTTCGGCATTAATGAAATCTTCTGGCTTCAACTGGTTGATAAATTCTTTAACCCTCTCTTTGGTCTCCTGATTGTCCTTCGTTATGTGACCAATGGCTATTACATGGTCTGCTACATATATTGGCGATGAGGTCCTGATTGCTATGGCGATGGCATCGCTGGGACGAGAGTCAATAGCAGTCGTGGAACCATCTGTGACAAGATTTATCTGGGCATAGAATGTATTATCCTTGATGTCGTTGATAATCACACTCTCTACCTTTGCTCCAAGACTATGGATTATCCTCTTGGCAAGGTCGTGGGTCATCGGTCTCGGTGTCTTAATCCCTTCCAGTTCCATCAATATTGAGTTCGCTTCAAATGGTCCAATCCAGATTGGAAGTATGCGTTCATTATTAGCATCCTTTAGTATAACTACAGGACTATTGTTCGTTGAATCAAATGTTATTCCCATTACTATAACCTTATGCATCTTAATCACCTTAATAATTATAACAAAAAAAGGAGGTGGTTTGTAAACATTGTGAACTT
>QMNJ01000189.1 GCA_003647715.1 Candidatus Coatesiibacteriota bacterium | reverse complement strand
TATATCCCCTCCCCCAGACCCTCTATTATCTCTAATATCTCCCTCTCTAACTCCTCTACTCCCGTCTCCTCCGGCTCACTCGTCATACCGCTGGTAAAGGTGACACAATCCTGGCTGTAAAAAATATTTACTGCTATGTGTATGTCTCTAACAGATATGGCTCGCTACATAATGGATGGAAAGAAGAGGGACTTTGACGAGGGCGACCTCAATATGATTGAGATGGCATTCAGGGCTTATGACCCCTGTATGGCATGTGGGACGCACTCACTGCCTGGCGAGATGCCCCTTGAGGTGAATATCCGCAGTTGGGATACAGGCGATATATTGAAGAGTATAACTAGGGGGCTGGATTAGAGCCATATGTTTAACGAATAAATGTAATAGAGTAGGAGAAAATCTCTTATTTATAAATTCCGTTGTAATACATCCAATTATATTAGCATTTAATATAGTTAGGTTGCAAATATACAAGAATTCTTATAGTAAAACCTACCTGTATAAACACCTTCACTCAATATTCAGTTGCCTCTCTGCTATGTAAGTTTCTCTTGATAACCTTTCTGCTATTTTTATAGTATCCCTCAATAGTTCTTTTTGGATGTTCAGCACGCACCTCATATGGTTCACCTTCCTTAATTTCATCCAACGAAACAACAACTCCTGTTGCATGTATCACATATTTTCTACCAAAGGCATTGTCCTCTACTGTCTCCCGTATCTTTACATCTATCACCGCATCTCCTTCCAGTTCAATAGCTACTGCTTCAAAATAATCTATTAACTCGTTATAACTAATAAAAGTAAGAGGAGCATCAGATTCCTTACTTACCCCAATCGCACCTAATTCAGTGTATGCAATATCAGGTTTTCCTTCTATTATTGGTATTGACCATTCAGCGCAAGCAATTGTTGTAACCACATCAGTATTATACTTTATGTAGTGAACTCCTGCCTTACATGAAAGTAGAAATAACGATGCAATTAAAAATGTTATAATCGTAAATTTTTTCATTTTTTAATCTCCTTTCTTATATCTATAATTATTATACTGTAAATAAGTGGACAAACAGCGTCTATTTGTAAATATTCTTGTTTGTATTATTAATCTACCTAAAAAAGCGAACTAATACACATACAATTGCTATATCCCCTCCCCCAGACCCTCTATTATCTCTAATATCTCCCTCTCTAACTCCTCTACTCCCGTCTCCTCCGGCTCACCCCTCATACCCACGGGTATAGGTGATACAATCCTGGCTATAAAATGTGGGCATTCTACTTGTATAATCCTTCCCCATCTGTCAATGTATAGCGACAGGTTCAACTGTGGAATTGTGTATATATCTGTTTCTATTGCTTGATTATCAATGTAGAGTTCTTCAAATCCCGAGTGGACGATGCTCAGCTTATAGATATTATCGCCGGTTATCGGGCGGATGCTGACAGGCGTCACCTCACCGGTTATCTTGGATGCTAACTGATACAGTAGCAGGGGATTTGCGGGTGAGATTATGAAGCCACCCTCACCCATAACCATCTCCACACTCTCTTCGGTAATCGGTTTACTATCGTTGAGGGATGTAAAGACATATTCTATTGTCCCCTCACCTCTCCTAAAAGTGCATCTGCCCTCGCCTCTGCTCCATAGTGTGTCTGTTGAGAACTCTATCGTATAGTCCTCCCCTGTGGGTGTGATAGACCCTTTGACGCAACCAAGGTCTTCGCCCTCAAACCTGAGTTCATAGGCAAGTTTTAAATTCAGCGGGACCCTGAACAATGGTTTGGTATCCATCTTCTCTGCCTCAATGGATATGATATTCGCCTTACTTGCCTCATCACCAGCAATGAGTCGTATGTGTTTCTTGGTGCTTGTGAACAGCGGGTGGGGGTCAACTGCCAGCCAGGAATTGTCGGGCATCAAGACCTCAAGCCAGTGGTGTGGAGCAAGATATCCACCTCTCTCACAGTATGCCAGCCCGAATGCCTCTCTTGCATGGTATCCCCGTTTTTTTAATAAGTTTGCGCAGTATTTGAGCATACACTTATATGTGCTTAGACCTGTTCTTTCTGCAATAATATGTGGTAGGTCTGCGGGGAGTGGAATATACTGCCTGATATAGGAAGATACAATGTTAGTTATCTTGCTTTGGTTATTATAGTTGCTCGTTTTGGTTGGTTCGGTAAGATTAAATCTGCCAGACAGAATATATTTACCACATTCACCTGTGAACTTCTGGGGGCTTTCTGATAATATATTGGTGTTTAATTCTGCTCCACTAATCTGTATTGTGTATTTGACTGCGAAGATGCTGATTGAGTCCATATAGAGTTTACATAATTCAACGGGTTCAATGTCTTTTGGTTTTTTAGTGCTTCTTATTCCTTTGATTGAATTTGTAATAAGACCTGTGGGTATGGGATTATTGTTATTGTAGGATATAGAGGTGCTGTTGCCATCATATGAAATGGCTATGTGGTTGCCATCTAAACTTTTAATTAAGCATTGTTCTATAGTTGGTTCTTTTTTTTGTAGATTTAGGAGTAAGCATTTGCCTTTCTTATGGCATTCTTCCTCAACCAAGATAATTGGTAGAATATATGCCGGGTCTAATATTACAAGGGGTTCTGTTATGTAGGTTCTTTTGATTGTTCCACTACTATTGGTGGTTCTTATATACCAGCCATCTTCAAGTTTGAAGACCTCGGTGGAGGTTTTGGATTGACTCTGACTCACTCTTATAAAGATGGGCAGATGATTATCAAGCATAATTGTTTCTTTGAAGTGTATTCTTGCTATACCGCTATCGGTTTCAGAGAAGGATACTTTGTTTACTTCTATACTGTCTCTAAAAGCGGTATATTCTATATAACCGAAAGTGGTGTCCTCCGACCGCAGACAGAGGTAGCAGGTCTTCGGTTTCACTGTGACCACATCACATGATATGAAGAATACCAGATATAAGATAACGATGAGGGGTTTTGCTCTCATCCCTCTATGGCATTAAGCGGTTGTAGAAGAAATTTGTCTATTTTAGACCCACCGCCTCCTTTATCGCATTATAATTGTCATTAACATAGGATGCGCTTTCGTCTATGGCTTTTATAAGTTCTTCTTTGTCCACCAATCTTAGTGGTATGTCGTATAGCATATAAAGGTCCCCACACTCATCTATTCCAAGTTTACCCTGATAGATTGAGTAGTTCATCTCCATAAGTTGCCACAACCCCTCACGCTTTGCCATCTTGGGCATGGTGATTATGTAGGTAGAGATAAGGAGCCAATCGCC
>QMNJ01000188.1 GCA_003647715.1 Candidatus Coatesiibacteriota bacterium | reverse complement strand
TTCACGCTCATAATCAGGATGAAGTCAACTGTATCAAGGATTGGCTCCGTCAGGGTGTTAAGTGGAGTAGCGGGGTTTAGCGCAATGCCTGCTTTCAGACCACTTTCCTTTATTCTGGTTAATATTCGGTTGGGGTGGTTGGTGGTCTCTATATGTATTGTTATGTAGTCGGCGCCCGCATCTATGAACTGCTCTACTTGGTCCTCTGGCTCAACTACCATAAGATGGGTATCAAGTAATAAACTGGTATTCTTTCTCAGCCCCTTGACCACAGGAGCGCCGAAGGTGATTGGAGGGACGAACCTGCCGTCCATTATATCAAGGTGTATAATGCTGATGCCCGCCTTCTCCATCAGGTGGACCGCCTCAGACATCTTTGACATATCAGAAGATAATATTGATGGTGCAAGTATCGCCATAATGATTATGATAATAATTTACGATTGGCGTTATTTCAAGTTAATGTTATACATCTTTTTGGATATCACCCTCTCTTTATTGAATAGGCAAACCGATGCAGTTTACATTCCCAATACTAAAAAACCTGAAGGAGAACCGGCTCCTCCACCATCTTGCCCTTCTGGAGATAGGCATCAGGTATGGTGAAAGAGAATGTCTCCGCAGAAGCGTTCAGTGAGAAAGACAGGATAAAAAACTACTATTGAGATAAGAATTTCTCTATTCATCTTTACCACCTTGGGGTATTAGGGAATCTTCTCTTCTGTTTATAACTCATAATTATGAGACAAGTTTAGGAGGCAATCAGGTTAATAAGAATTATACAAATATTTTGTTTGCACTTTGTTTTATGTTATTGAAATTCCAGGGGGTGGACTTTGATGGCGGGTGGCTCTACCGGGCAGATGTTCTCGCAGTAACCACAGCCGATACACAGGTCTTTATCCACCTCTGGTGCAGGAATTCCCTTGAATTCAGGATGATTCCTTCTATGTCTGGTGATAATCGCTTTAGTGGGAGTGGGGCATACCTCCTGGCAGAGCATACAGGTCTCTCCAAGCCACGACAAGCATGTTGCTCTCACAATTTCTGCCTGCCCCATTCTGGTCTTCTGCTTTATCTTAAGTGTGAGTTTGGGGATAGCACCTGACGGGCAGACCCGACCGCAGAGGTTGCAGTTGAAGGAGCAGGGTCCCACCCTTGCCACTAATTGTGGAGTGAAAAGGGCAGACAGGGAGGTGTGGAGTATATCATGCTGTAAGGCGTTGGTCGGGCATACCCTTATGCATAATCCGCATCTCAGACACAACTTCTCCAGGCGTTCTCTGTCGGTTCCAGGTGGTCTTATTACCGTATCTTTCTTCTTTATGAGTTTTATAGGTATGATACTCAGAAAGCCGATGCCCAGACCGGTGAACAGGGTCCTTCTGGTGAGGAGAAATTTTGACCTATTCGTGGAATCAGTTTTATGCTTACCTCTGGCGGTGTATAACACAGCTTCTTTCGCACAGATGAAGGCGCACTCACCACATAGGATACACTCGCTCTTTCTGGTCTGCATCCCGCTCTCTGCAAGGATACCCATTCTGCATAATCTTTCACAGGCACCACAGCCGATGCAGTCGTCGGTAAGCTGGCGGGCAAAAGGTGCACGGGTGCCAATTAATGAGAGGAGTGCCCCCAGGGGACAGATATACCTGCACCATCCACGCCTTGTTATAATTGACAATAAGAGAATGAAACAGATGATAAGTATGAAGGGTGTGAACCTATATACCGGTGGTGACTCAAATAATAGCTCTTTCTCTATGAAGACCACGGTGTCAGAGAAGGGACTTACACCAAGGAAGAGAAGAAGTTTGACCAGCCACATTCCAATGGTGTTAAAGAATGGGAATAATATCACCGTGAACAACTGTGAGGTAAGAGATAGCGGGTCAAGAATCAGCAGGATGGTTGAGCCGATGATTGCGAGTGTGATGGCAACGATGAGTAATGAGTATTTAATGTTATAGAGAAAAGCTGGGAGTTTCGCACCAACCCGCCCTCTTATTCTGCCGAATATGTAATCTGCGGTATCTATTATGGCTCCTAATGGACACACATAACCACAGAACACTCTTCCAGTGATAATGGTGCTTACAATCACAACGATTGATGAGAGCATAATCGGATGTATGGTTTTGTCCGCTATAAGAGTTATTATCAGGGAGAGGGGAGAGAGTGTCTGAGGCAGATTTTTATACCAGTCGGGTGGGGACTGTTTATAGGATAGAGAGATAATTATTGCGAAGAGTATGAAGAATAAGACCTGGGAGATAATTTTTATGGTTCTGGTGTTAAGTTTCATTCTGTTTGATTTGCCTGTATCATATATGAAAAGGGATGATAGTAGAGTCAATCATATTGTTTCTTTGATGAATTTCACCTGCTCTGGGTCTGTAATGCCCAGACCCCTGTTGGCGCACTCCTTAATGTAGCCAATGTCACTCGGTGCCATACCGAACAGGGTGGTTGCATAGGCATCACATGCTACACCGTCTTTAGAGACGATTATCATATTGGTCCATTTGACATCGTTCAGGTTACCGCCTGAGGGACCGTTTCGCAACAATATTCTTGAGGCATCCATTATTGTAACCGGTGGTTTGACATAGGAATAAAAGTCCGCAAGGCATTTGGATATATTCTTATGCCATCTCCATCTGCCCTCACCTGCAAGTCCCATCAGGTTCTTAATGGATAGTGAGAGTTTGGTGAGGTTGTGGCTCTTGGCGACTGGGACATTGATTATTGCATCGCACTCCAGACACAGGCGGTGGATGGTAGTGCTTTTCAGTTTCTGTGCACTTGGAATCTTAATCTCTCTGGTGTCTCTCTGGTTGAATAAGATGACTTTTGCCCCTGCGCTCTTGCCCGCATTCTCTATACCGCTTATGTCGTATGAACCACGTGCTTGCTCTACAGTATTATCTACAATATAAACCTGTTTAGCTCCTGCTTTATAGACCATATCTACCACCGCAGTGACCACATCGGGGTGGGTATTAGCCCCGTATTCTGGTGCTCTGTTGAAAGACATGTTCGGCTTCACCAGAATCCTGTCACCTTTCTTCACCACGCCTGCGAGTCCACCTGCGAGTTCTATTGCTTTTCTGGTAGCACCATAGATGTCATATCCCTTAACGATGTATAATTTCGTATTGGTGTCAGGGGAGGCGAGGTCAGACCAGAAGACCCCCTTTGATTGTCCCATAACACTGCCAGCCAGTAGCCCAGCAAGAGAAAGAGAGGTTATTGCTTTGATTGAAGAGTTGATGAACTCTCTTCGGG
>QMNJ01000187.1 GCA_003647715.1 Candidatus Coatesiibacteriota bacterium | reverse complement strand
TTATATCTGGAATATCAAGAGGATTTCACACATCTTCAATATTGGCAGGTCTACTTGGAGGCATCCTTCTCATAGGGGGGACAATCATTGCAAGAATGAAGGGCATAGGTATTAACATAGCAGGTTTAGAGAATGAGATTAAGGTAATTCTTAAGAAATATGATGAACAATCTGTTGATGATTTCGAGAAAAGATTTGATGAGCAGAAAAAAATAGAGAATGAAATTAAATCGCTCGAGGATAGAATATACGCTTATACAGGTGGACTTGAACCTTATGATTATGAGAAGAGCGTTTCTGGTCTTGATTTAGAATACAGCGCCCTTGACAAAGAGATAGAAGAACTAAAGCATTATGAGAAGACGCCAGAGGAATTTGCAAAACTTGAGAACGATGTTATTAGATTAAAAGAAGAGGTGGATAACCTGAAGACAGACATCTATGAAACAGATGGATATATTAAGGGGGCAGACATCAACCCAGATGACCTAACATCAATAAATGAACAGATAGCGGAACTGGAGAATGTAATTAAAGAAAAAGAATATGAGATGAAGGTGTATAAGGGGGTATATGAATTACTAAGTGAGGCAAATAGAGAGGTCTCATGCGAGATTGTGCCAAAGATTGAGAAAGAGATGAGCAATTATATTAATTTAATAACAGACGATAGATACCACAAAGTTTCTGTTGATGAAGAAGATTTAAATATAAGGGTATATTTGAAAGACCTGGATGATTTTACAAATGTAGATGAACTCTCACACGCCACAAAAGAGCAGTTCTACCTTGTAGAAAGGGTTGCTATTGGAGACCATCTCACAGGTGATAAGAACCTACCATTACTACTTGATGACCCATTCGTGCACTTTGACGAGAAGCGCTTCAGCGCAACGATGGATATAATAAAGGCGATGTCAGAAAGAAGGCAGATAATCATATTCACCTGCCACGACAGATACAATAAATGGGCGGACAATATCATTGAGTTACAATAACTTCGCTTATAACTTATATCCCTCACTCCTCATCCACCCCCAGGAGTATCTCCATCTGATAGCGGTTGAATAAATCCCTACGATGCAGAAGCCCCACTACCTTCCCATTATCTACCACAGGTATCGCCTCATAGCCGGTAATCTGAAATCTATCCAGCGCCGTGAGTAGATTGTCGTCCACATTCAATAGTGGGAAGCGCCTCCTCGCTACCTCCTCTGCTACTACAATGTCATACATCGCCTCTTCAAGCACATACTCGTTCAAACTATGTGCATCTATTATACCGACTATCTCGCCCTCTCTATCCAAGACCGGAAACACACTCTCCTCCGACCCCCTCACCATCTCAATTACATCTCCCAGCCGATTTGAGTTCTGAATAGTTGTGTATTCCCGCCTCATCACCTCAGAAACCTTTATACTTCTCAGAATATTCTCCTCCCTACCACCCCTTATTCTGACACCCCTTCTTGCCAGTTTCATAGTATAAATTGACTCCCTATAAAGAAGGCGTGAAATAGTAGTTGCAAGTGCCACAGCAAACATCAAGGGAAGTATAATCTTGTAGTTTCTGGTCATCTCAAAGAGGATTATGAGAGCAGAGAGCGGTGCATGTGTGGTTGCGGAGACAACTGCTGCCATACCCACGAGTGCATAGGCGGCGGGGCTTGCGGTAGAGCCGGGGAACAGGTTGCTCGCCACCTGCCCCACGAAACCACCCAGCGCGGCACCTATAAATAGTGAGGGAGCGAAGATTCCACCGGAGCCACCAGACCCCAGAGTCATTGAGGTAGCCAGAATCTTTGCGAACACTAATAGCCCCATCATCATCAAACTGAACTTCACATCAGTGAGAATGCCCTCAATGGTTGTATAGCCAACACCCATCACCTGCGGTAGATAGATGGCTATAACACCAACTACAAGAGCACCCACCGCTGGCTTCATCCAGACCGGGATACATTTTATATCTTCAAAGAGCCCCTCAAAGTAACCCAGCATCCTCGTGAACACAACCCCAACAACACCAGCAAGAACCCCCAATACCATATAATTGAAGAGCTCCCAGTATGAGACCATCTCGTAAGATGGCACAATGAACGAAGGAATCTCTCCATAGAATATTCTGCCCACAAATGAGGCGGCTACAGATGATATTAAGATGGGTGCAAAGGTCGTAGCGGCGAAGTTCCCAAGAATAATCTCTGCTGCGAAGACCGCCCCTGCAATGGGTGCATTAAATGTTGCGGATATACCTGCCGCCGCACCGCACCCAACCAGAAGACGCATCCTCCTCGGTGGTGCATGGAGGACCTGCCCGGCGGTAGAACCAAGTGTGGAACCAATCTGGACAATGGGACCCTCCCTCCCGGCGCTACCACCCGTGCCAATACAGAGCGCACTCGCAATTGTCTTTATTAATGCGACCCGGGGGCGAATCCTCCCGCCCTTTAGAGCCACCGACTCCATTACCTCCGGAACGCCGTGCCCCTTCGCCTCCCTGGCAAACTTATAGATGAGAATACCGACAATTATACCACCCAGTGCGGGTATTACGGGAAGAGCATACTTACCCATAACGCCGAAGTTGGCGACCAGAATGTCATACAACCTGACCAGAAAGAGATTTGAAAAGACCCCAATCAGCCATCTGAAGAGCATGGCTCCGAGACCGGTAAGAACACCTAAAACTACTGCAAGAACTAAAACTCCATAGTTGCCACCGACATTGAGGCGACTCGCCAGCCACGCCCAAACGCCGTTAAACAACCTGGATAGACCACTTTTGCCCTTATCCATCTCTCTACTTTGAGCAGTTAGGAATAATAAATGCGAACAATATACTCTTTTACTATAAAATGCGGAAAAATCCAAGAGTTTTATGGTGGGGGTTATAAAAAGGGGGGAGAGCGGACTCCCCCCATAGTTTCTTTTTTATACCTGCTAATGAACAACCAGCAACTTCAGAACCTTATCCTCCAATGAAGTTGATATTCTCACTAAATATATTCCATCGGGGACTACAGTGCCATTATTGGATATGAGGTCCCAGGTGAAGTCGGAGGTTGTCTTTACATTCTTTACCAGGCGACCCGAGATGTCATATATCTGAATATCTGCAGGTTCATTTGAATTCATAGAGGTGGGTATTGAGATTGTTGCTGAGTTGGAACATGGATTGGGGTATATTGAAGTTTCAGCAAGTGAGACATCAGTTCCTGTTGATGGAGATAGCATAGTATCATAAATGGATTCAATGTTTGATGACAATGATGAATCACCGTAGTTTATAAT
>QMNJ01000186.1 GCA_003647715.1 Candidatus Coatesiibacteriota bacterium | reverse complement strand
TGAAGAGTTAAACTGCTTTATTATAATATGCTTCCAAATTGCCAAACAGAAACGATATCATTGTAAACTACTTGACATTATACACAGAATCCGATAAAATACTAAATAAGCTGGGCTTTGACTTAAAATGTCTGTCTTATAAGTATATAGATAAAGGCGGGACGATTGTGAAAATTCATTTGTATTTGTTGTGCATTACCCTATTTTTACCATTGTTTTCACAAACCATCAATGCGGACGAGTTATCGGCAGATGTAGCAGAAAATAACATAAATATAAACCTGGATATGGCTATTAAGCTGGCAATGTTGGTCTCTTATCATGCGGAATACAGTGATACATCGGGACTGAATTACAGAGTGTTCTACAATACTGATAGAATATTCATCGGCTCCATAGAACTTCAATCCCTTGATGGTAAGAATAGATACTATGCTATCACTCTCTACAGGGGGGAGGATGAACCACGAGACATTGAGAAGATTACTGAAAGGGTGGATGATTGGGTGGAGATTGCACTGACCCGCATTACCAAAAAGGGTGAAAATCTATATGAGTGGGATACATCAGGACCGGAGTTTTTGAATTCCTGGATGCTCATTTATAAGAATCTGAATGAGTATCGGGAGTATTTTAACTGCGTCGTCCCGGCATCTACGGGGCTGGGTTTCGCATCCGGCTTTCACAAGGGCATCTCCGACCACTACTATATGAATAAGTTATTAAAAGCAGTTCTCGCCAGGCACCTTGATGTCAGTATTGATGCCATAAACCTTTTGAGGGCAACTCCTGACCTCAAACTTCTCTGCGAGGTTGAGGGCAATGAATACATAGTTTATATACCAAAGAAAGCAAAGCATATTATGGATATTGAGATTGTAGAGGGGAAAGAGGTTAAGAGAATGATTGAAAGGTCATCCCTAAGCACTGACCTTGAGGGAGTAACCGAAGTAGAGAGTAAGGCAATGAAAGAGGACATTATCAAATGGATGAGGTATGTTCTTTTGATTGAGAGAGAGTCGGGCTTTGATTCTGGACCAACTGCTTATGCAGAGGTGGTAAACTCTGTGCTTAGTGAAGAGGGCGTATATACCCTCTATGAGAAGGCAAATGAGAAGGGGCTGGGAGGGCATATAATAGACCCTGCAAGATTACAAAAAGAGAAGGGAAAAAATTGAAATTTATGCTTGACAACGGATTTATGTGAATTATATATTTTATATATTGAAGGGAGGAATATAATGATTAGGAACTTTATAATTATATTAGGTGTATTTGCGATTGCTTCATTTGTGTTCGCAAGCAATATGTCAACTGACCTCGCCAATGGAAACCACGAGGGTTCCATAGGCGAAACCCCATTCTATCCCGACGACGACTGGATTGACCCAACCGGCGACCCCAGCACCTGGGACAATGGTCTGGCATGGTATGGCTGGGCTACCAATGAATGGCCCAACCTGAACGCATCCTTTGCTAACTATATTGAATTAGACCTCTATGGAGTGGACTATAATGCAGAAACCGACGAGTGTGAGGTCGCAGTTATGAACGACAGCGGATTCAACAACCCTGTAAATATATTCATCATGGGAGACGATGGTGGCTATCCCGATGGCGATACCGGTGACGATGCACTCTGGGATGTTGAAGTAGATACCTCTGGCTGGTCAAGTGGCACATACCCAGCTGCAAATTGGAACTCGGTAGCTCTCAGCGATTGGGGACCGCTCCCAAACGAGCTCTACTTCTGCATGCATACATACTGGCGTGGTGGAGGTTACACATTTGACTTCTATACTGCTCTTGAGTATGATGAGCACCTTCCAGACCCACCGGGAGAGGACTGCGGATGGATGTTTGTCTCTGGTTACTGGCAGACCAACACACAGTATAACTCAGCATATGCTGGCGCCTGGGGACTAAGATTCCACACTGTAGAAACCGGTGCAGTAGAGGAAACATCTCTTGGTGTCATTAAGGCATTGTTCTAAGTAGCGATATCTGAAGGGATGATGTATAAGAAGCGGGCTTAATAGCCCGCTTCTTTCTTTTTTATTCATCACTGTTATATTAGAATTGCCAAAAAGGGTGATTTATATGAGATGGATTATATTAATTGTCGGTCTTACTACTGCTACAAATCTATTCGCTTATTATACCTTTGAGGGTGGTCTTCTCGCCGATACTGGAACCAGCGTGGTGGTCGGCTTGGTGGCTCACTTTCCCCAATCCAAGATGCTTACACTGAACGGCGACTTTCACTATGCCTACGGTTCATATAAGAGGGGCAGGGTGCCAGTTGATATATCTCATCACCTCTTCATCCCCGGGGTGAATATGAGTGTATATTTTCTTAAGGGAAGGATTGAGAGTGTAGAGCCGTATATCACCTTTGGGGGAGGTGCGGTTCTTGGAATAGTAAGTGAGGATAAAGAGGGTGTTGAGAGCGAGACCAGATTTGACCCAGGTGGTCTGGTGAAGATTGACTTCGGATGTGACTTTCCCATAGATGCGGGTGTAATGCCCTTTGTTGAGTTGGGTGCGTGGGTTATAGTTGACATAATTGATTCCACCGATGGTAATTTTGCCTTGGTTGCGGGGATAAGGTTTTAAGTTAATATGTGGTTGCTCATTTGAATATACCTCTTGATAAATTGACAAAGCGTTCTCTATGTGGCGGAGGTTATGATAACTATTATAGATACGGTAGGTGAGTATTATATTGTGGTGTTGTATTAATAAACATCATATCTTCTATTTCTTTCTGTGGCTTTGGTCGGATAAATTTTGAAAAGGATATTGAAAAAGGTTGTAATTCAGGTTATTTTAGGTTGTTAAGGAGGAGTAAGGTTATGAGGGATATTATTATGAAGAGGGAAGAGATAAGAAATAGGATTATCCTGTTCATGTATGAAAACAGCGTAAAGATTGTGCCTTTTCCATTTATCCACAGGGATGAGATTGCTACTGGTGTGAGCGATGTAATGAGTTCTATGAAGGATGGTGAATCGGAGCTTGACTTTGCTATTGAATATCTATGTGATAAAGGATTACTGGTAAGAGAGAGGCGAAGGAGTAATGGCTTGCCGTATGATAATGTTGCTATAACATCTAAGGGCGTTGACCTAGCAGAGAAGATATTGAAAGAGGAAGATGGCTAATCTATTAACCCAAGATAAGGTTAAGAAATTATATAATTTGCAATTTTTTATCAGATATTGGTTTTTTCACAAAAAGCTAAAAAATGCACTTGACATTTATGGTTTTGATTATTTATATTATAATATACCTCCTTTAAAATAAGTAGGTAGAT
>QMNJ01000185.1 GCA_003647715.1 Candidatus Coatesiibacteriota bacterium | reverse complement strand
TCGCTACTCTTATCGCCATACTTTCAACAACCTCCTCCTTGTGAATTAAATTTTTAAATGATAACAAAAATAAACTATCCAATCAAAACATAACTATCAATTGGCTCTTGTAAGTGTAAAAATTCCAACCACATCACAACCTGCCTCCTTTAGAATACGAGCACACTCGGCAACAGTTGAACCAGTGGTCAATACATCATCAACAATAACCACTTCTCTCTGAACATTACAATTTCTCATTGCAAATGCGCCCTTCACATTCCGCTTTCGCTCTTCGGGTGAAAGTTCAACCATCGGAAGGGTGTATCTTATGCGCTTCAATGCGTTTAATACATCGCATTCAAGACGAGATGAAAGTGCCTGCGCCATAATTTCTGCCTGGTTAAATCCCCTCTCTCTAACCTTTGCCGGATGAAGCGGAACCGGTATTAGAGTTTTCTCTCTCAAGAACTTACTGGGTAGAATACCAATCTCATCAGCCCTGGTTATAAGACGCTTTGGAATACTCTGGACACCTTCATACTTCATTCTATGAACATACTCCTGTAATATGCCATTATGGATACCCAGTGAAAATATATACGAGAATTGACAACCGGAAATAGTAGCGTCCTCTTCATATTTCGGCTGAAATTCAAATTTTGAGAAACAACTATCACATAATATCACTTCACCAAAAGATAAAATACCACCACAATTCCTACACTCATCCGGATAGAAGAGTTTTATCAGCGGATTTACAACACTTTCAACAATGTGCTCTGAAAACCTCTTCATAAGACCTTACTGATTAACATTTTTATCTCCTCAAATAGGTGCTCTCTATTTACTTCATCCAATACATAGCACACAACATCGTTCCTCTTATGTAAATTTTCAATAAACCTATCTCCCTTTAGCTTTATAGTGGCGAGGAAATCAACATCGGATTCAAAGAGAGAGGTAATTATGCTCTTAAACTTTCTGCTCTTTAGTTCCATAGGTCCAATCTCATCCACAACCAGGAATCTATGCTCACCAAGCGCCCTCTCAATCTGGGGTATCATCAACCTCTCAATCTCATCAACAAATACACTATACGAGCCGACAGCCGGCAAACCTATCCCTCCCTTCCTAGCAAGTCGCCCTCTTTCGCCTCCCGTTGTGATAATGTCAAAACCAACCCTTCTGCCTCCTACCCTCACCTCTGTGGTATAGAAACCACACAGGTCAATATTGCCTGCCTGCTCTATCAATCTCTTCACCAGTGTGGTCTTCCCAACACCTGGTCTTCCGGTTATCAAAACCCTCACTTTGATACCCTGACCTCTTAAACTCAAATATTCTATCCCGAACTTTTATATAGTTTGTCAATCCTTTCTACTGTATTCGCAACCATATCTATCAACTCGGGAGGTTGAAGAACCCGTGCATATTCACCAAAAGATAGCACCCATCTCTTGACCTCATTCAGACCAGATAACTCCATCTGGAGTATCAATGAACCATCATCAAGCTTCTCAATGCTCTGTGAACTGTGCCATATTCTCTCCCCAATTAACCACGCTACCTCGGGCGCAAATCTTATCCTTACCTTATATTTCCTCTCTCCTCTCTCAATAACGAACGAGTAAGCGAGGTATTCATTTATATTGAAATCATCCCGAACAGTGAATGGTTGTTTCAATACTTTTATTTTATTTATGCGACTTAATGCAAATGTCCTTACCTCTTTTCTCTTATGACAATAAGCAATAACATACCAGTCACCCCTGATGTTTATCAAGTGATAGGGTTCTATCACCCGCTCTGACGGTCCGCTTGACATACTGAAATATGATATTTTACATTGATAGTTTTCAAATAGTGCCTCTAAAAGATGGGAGTAGGTATTACTGTCAAACACTCTGGGCTTACCAATCCTGAAATTAATCCTGCTTGCCTTATCCTCAACACCGGTGATTATCTTTTCATCAATGTAGTTCTTCACCCTGCTTATAATCTTCTCGGGAGACAACTTCGTATCATTATCCCACAGTTGTTTTGATACTTTGTTCAACAGAAACAATGTCAACACCTGGTCTGAAGATAGACCATCGGGAAACAGGTCAAAGGGGCGGGTGAATATATAACCGTTTTTCTTCCTATTGAACTCAATAGGAGCATTCAACTGGTTCTTCATCCAAGCGATATACCTGGTTATGGTTCTTTTATCCACCCCCAGTTTCTCTGCCAGCTGCTCTCTATTGGGATAATTACCCGAGGATATTAATCTGGAGATTTCCATAATTCTCTCCAGAAACTTTCCCATATAACCTCTCATAAAACCACCTTATTTTTATGAATTTAAGTTCAAATTATTATAACATCTATAGGGTATGAAAAAGGGAATTCTGTTGGTATTCACTGGAGAAGGCAAGGGAAAGACCACCGCTTCATTGGGTGTGTCAATCAGGGCAATTGGATATGGATTGAGCACCCTAATCCTTCAGTTTATTAAGAGGGGAGACACAGGGGAAGTCCTGTTTTCACGGAAGTATGGTGAACCCTTGATTGTCCCCCTGGGAATGGGGCAATTCATAGATAAGAAATCATCTAACCCCATAGAGACCATAAACTGCTCATTGTCACTGTCATTGGCACGTGCCCTCATCAGCTCAGAATTATTTGATGTCATTGTTCTGGATGAAGTAGGTGTGGCTGTCTCATTGGGTTTATTAGATGTGAAGGCACTTTTAGATATGGTTAACAGCAGACCAAAGGGTGTCACAATCATCATTACAGGAAGAAACACACCCGAGAGTATAATAAAGAACGCCGACATTGTAAGTGATATTGGAGACCTAAAACATCATTTTAAGAGTGGAATTAAAGCAATAGAGGGAATTGATTTTTAGTTATACCATATCATCTATTCAAGAAAACTATTTAGAGAGGTTTATTCTGAACACACAATATCCCTGACCAATTATAGCGTTACATTCGGTCTCTATCACGCTTATCTCGTCTTCTGAATAACCCGCCAGTTCCACCACTACACTGATAAAACCAATAAGAAGCTGGCACATATTGACATCATAATTAGAAATCTCATCGCAGAGGGGGCACTCCTCTACCACGATATCAGCGGTGTTGTCAAGAGCCCTCCTTATCCACACATTAGCATCAAATGTTCCCTCAATCATCTCGGGGAGGTCTCCCAGAACCTCAGCCCAGTTTGATGGAAGCTTTGACTCGTACCTAACACTCCATTCACTGAGTAACTCCCTCGCCATTCTTCTTCCCAGGAGCTCCATTGTAACACCAAATCTCTTCTCACCGAGAATGTCAAAAAGAGAGTGATTGATAATGGAGAGAACACGCATAGGAACAGAGCGCTTCTTGAACTTTGATGGATATTTGAAACCACTGGAC
>QMNJ01000184.1 GCA_003647715.1 Candidatus Coatesiibacteriota bacterium | reverse complement strand
TATGCGAATAAGGTTGGCTTTGCTCCCAGTTTTATGCCAACTGTTTGTGGAAGAATAAAATTCTAATGTAAGGAGGTGAAGATGAAACTCGCAATCGTAACCGAAGACAAAACAACAATAAGTGAACATCTTGGTGGTGCACCATACTTTATGGTGATAACCATAGAAGGCAACAAAGTGGTGAATAGAGAGACGAGAGAAAAAATGAGCCACAAGGAATTCGCTGGCAAAGAGACACATCCACCGATTGATGAGAAGGGAAGACATGGCATAGGACCAACAGCATCAGAGAGGCACCAGAAGATATTTGATGTGATCAAGGATTGCGATGTCCTCATCGCCGGAAGAATGGGGCTTGGTGCGTATACAGATATGAAGGGTTTCGGACTGAAGGTGATTTGTACTGATGTCAAGGATATTGATGAGGCTGTTTCCCTTTATATGACCGGTAAACTGACCCACAGAGAAGATCGGATATGTTGATTCAAGACATGGGGATGGAAGTAAGCCGCATGAGTTTGTGCCAAGACTACAGAGAACGCAGAGGAAAATTTTATTGTTTAATTGTAAAAACAACAAAAAGGAGGTTAGAATGTTTAAGAGAATCACTATGATTGTAATACTTGTGGTGTTTGGCTTCTTCTGGGGTTGCAAACGCGAATCCCCGGTCCCTGAAGTAATTGAGTTCATGGTGGATGCCTCAATAGATAGTGTTTGGGTATATTTTAGTTTTGAGAAAGGTGATACCGTTAGGCCTTCTGACCCTGAAAACTCTTTGGATTGGGACCTTAAGTTTCAGAGGTATAGGATTGGCACGAATAGCGGTACCAGTGGTCCTGGGGAAGGCGGTGCAGTAAATGTGGGTAAAGTAGATTTTGATGCATATGATGAGGCTCCAGAAAGCGGATATGTAGAAGATACAACAATAACTTTTACTGGACATGCGGGCGAATATGAGCGTAGTTGCAACCCTGTATTACTTGGCTGGTATGAGATGGTAGGGATGCCACCCACATTTTACCCCACGGACACAGTTTATGTAGTTAAGACTGCGGATGGCAAATATGCAAAGGTGCAATTTTTGGATTACTACTATTACGATGCAGAAGGGAATAGGCACAGTGGATACATTACCTTCAGGTATGTATATCAGCCCGATGGCAGTCGGAACATTAAGTGAGTGGGTTTGGGGCAGAGTATTCTCTGCCCCGCTCTATCATATAAAGGAAGGAGGTTACGATGAGGAAATTCAATTTTCTGACAATGGTTAGCATCCTCTTTACCCTGCCGTATAGTGCATTATCGATGTCTTATGGAGGTATTGAGGGTATTGTTGTTGATATTAAGACAGAAAAACCTTTGTATAATGTCAATGTATTTATCAAGGGGAAAAACATAGGAGAGGCTACTGATTCAGGGGGTAGATACCACATTATTGGTATACCGGCTGGAAAGTATGAGATTGTAGCTTCAATAATAGGATACAAGAAGGAAAGCAAGGTAATAGAGGTATACCCAAATCAAACGATACGAGTTGATTTTGAGCTTAAGGAATCAGCAATTTCTATGGAGGGAGTAGTAGTTACTGGAACCAAGACAGAACATCTGATTGATGAATCGCCCGTTCCGATTGTAATGATAGGTGAGAAAGAACTCAATAGATACAATGTTTTGGATGCTGGCGAATCGATGGAATACCTTTCTGGTGTTCAATTCAATACATCATTTACTTCTATGGCACATGATGCATTACAGATACAGGGGTTGTCTTCAACTTATTCGTTAATACTTCTGGATGGAGAAAGAATTGGCGGTAGGTTTCCTTTGACTCAAATCCCTGCGGATATGGTTGAGAGAATTGAAGTCCTAAAAGGTCCTGCTTCTGTTCTATATGGGAGTGTTGCTATCGGAGGAGTTTGCAATATAATAACCAAAAAGCAAGGAGAGAAACCCTTTCTGAAGGGCACAGTTTCATATGGAACCTATAGTGATAAGGTGCTTTCTTTAACTCATGGAGGAGCCTTAAGAAAACTCAGATACCAGATTTCAGGTTGTCTACACCGAACAGAAGGAAGAGATAAGATGAGCTGGCATAATTCAGAAAATGGTATTGTAAAGTTGGGTTATAAAAGGGATTGGAGGAATGAATTAAATATCAGAGGGAGAGCTCATCATGCAAAATTATGCAATCGTGAGGAAAGGATACTTACTTTTGGTTTAGATGGTAAAATTGGGCTTCCAAAATTATCCAGCCTTGTGGTCAAAGCACATCGTGAGAATTTTCATGACAAAGCGCATGTTGGTGGTGCAGAAGAAGCCACTATAACAGACGGCGAAGTGAATCGGGCTGAGTTACGATGGACAGGAGCACCATTTGAGAAGAATCTTATTATTGCTGGATTAGAAGGGCTGTATGAGAAAATGGGGGGAGGCAATTTTACAGGGATTAAGAGCCAGTATATGGGAAGTTTTTATCTGGAGGATGAGATAAGCTTTGAACCATTAACTTTGCTTCTGGCAGGAAGGTTGGATTATCACGAGCAGTGGGGGAGTTCATTTAACCCCCAAATAGCGGTTAGATATGAACCAATTGATAAGCTTTTTATTCGTGCATCAGTTGGAAATGCTTTTAAGGCGCCTTCATTTAAACATCTGTATAGAAGAACGTTCCATGCTGGTGGTGGTGGCTTTTGGATAATAGGTAATCCAGACCTTAAACCCGAGAAATCAACTGGCTATAATCTGGAGTTATGTGCTTATATCAGTGATATACGAGGGAGCGTTTCTTCCTTCAGGCACGACCTTAAAGATATGATTGACGGTGAATTCATTAATGATAGCACTTATTCGTATAAAAACATTGGTAAAGCCTACACACAGGGTATAGAAGTAGATATAACCAGCAGAATTCTCGTAGAAGGGCTTACCTGTAAAGTAAAGTACCAGTTCTTAGAGACGAAAGATAAAGAGACGGGATACGAGCTCCCGTATAGACCACATCACCGAGTGAATATAGAGGCGAGTTATCAATATAAGAAACTTGGGCTAAACCTTACTTTGCTGGAAGAATATGTTGGCAGTCAATTCCAGGATTCTGAAAATAAGAGTAGGTTATCATCGTATTGCTTAACACATCTACGAATTAACAAGACTTTCTTTGGGAAAATCGCTTTATTCCTTTCGGTAAACAACCTCTTTGATGTAAAGTATAGGGATAGATGGATTTATAGGGATAAGGACTGCGAGCGCACATATAAAGCGGGATTAAGGGTAAATCTTAAATAAAATGCTAAAAAGGAGGACAAGATGAAAGGTTTAAGAAATTTGTGGGCAATGGTTTTTAAGGCAGGGGCACTGGTGTTTATGCCTTTGTTGATGCAGGCTCACACAATGTGGTTGAATGTT
>QMNJ01000183.1 GCA_003647715.1 Candidatus Coatesiibacteriota bacterium | reverse complement strand
TATTCACCTCCTTCTATATATAGTATGATAATGGGTATAAGCAATCTCATCAACATTTTGTGGTTCAACCGCAATATTAGCAACCTCAACACAATTTATATTAAAGTAAAATTTTACATTATTCAAACATTTTTATTCATTATAAAAATATAAAAATCTTACTTTTTCTTATAATCATACCTCACCCGCTCTGAACCTCTCCCTTACCTCCTTCCCCTTCTTGCTTTTAAACAAAAATGTGAACTCAATTAACTACTCTAACCAGGCAAGTTTATCCTCAACTGATAATCCCATATACTCAAGAATCTTCTCATCCTCAACTGTGTATGAAAATCCCTTACCCAACTTAATCTAATGATATAAACCTAACCACCCGATATAATCCTTCCCCCGAACCTTCTCAGCTCCCTCTGAATCGTCTCATCAATGTTCTTATCCTTCTTCACCTCTTCACTGGTCCCTTCACCATCGTCGCTTTTCATTACTGAAACCTCAATCTCTATATCATCGCCTGTTAAACTCTTATAGGCATCCATAACCAATCGCTTACTTGACATATCATTCATTCGCTCAATATGAAACTCCTTGGATGATGTAAAACCAATTCTCAACTTACCACCTTCAATCCCAATGAACTTTGCGTCATTTAATATACCCCACACCTGCATACTCTTGCCTTTCATTATATTCAGTATCTCCGACCAGATATTCCCACCTTTAATCGTCTTAGATTCTGGTGAACTCTTCTTCACCGCAACGCCAGGTTGTTCAGCGGTAACACTCCCTGAAGTATTCATCCTCAATTTTTGGTTCCTTCCAGTATTAGCCACAATACCCTCAATTCCAAGGGACTCAATCATACTTATAGGAAGACCCTTCACCAGACGACCACCCCTTATTATCGCCATATCAAGCGCAACCTCAGCACCCACACCCCTGAGATAGTCCGCCTTAATTGAGACCAGGCTGTCCTGAACCGCAAATACATCCGAGATATCCACCCCCTCGGAGATTGCTTTCAATTTCTCAACCTGAGAATCGGAGATATTGAGGACTGATGTATCATCTATGCCCGTTTTAACCAGCATTATCTTGTGAAAGAGGTCAATAAGAGTGTCATACAGATGCCTAACCGAACCACCCTCGTCCTGAAAACCCTTCACCTCCTCAAGTGCCCCCCTCACATCGCCCGCAAGAACCCTCTCAGCAACAGTAATCGCCCTCTCAAGACCACCCACCTCCAGTAAATTCTGAACTAACTCAAGTGTTATCCTCCCCTCACTGAAGGCAATCATCTGCTCAAGCAAGCTCTCCGCATCCCTGACACACCCCTCGCTCTTCCTGGCTATATAATAGAGCGCATCCTCATCCGCATCCACACTCTCCTTGCTGATTATCCCCTTCAACCTCTCTACAATCATCTCAACCGCAACTCTTCCAAACTGGAAGTGAAGGCACCTGCTTAAAATGGTGGTAGGCACTTTCTCGGGTCGGGTTGTGGCAAAGATGAACACAACATATGGAGGTGGCTCCTCAAGCGTCTTCAACAGGGCGTTGAATGCCTCGGTGGTTAACATATGAACCTCATCTATGATATAGACCTTATACCTGCCCCTGACAGGCGCCAGGAGTATTCTCTCCCTCAAAGACCTTATCTCATCTATGCCCCTGTTTGATGCACCATCTATCTCTATGACATCAATATCACGCCCGGTGGTAATCTCCTTACATGATGGGCACTGATTGCATGGCTCAGGTGTGGGTCCATTCTCACAGTTGAGGGCTTTGGCGAGAATCCGTGCTACTGTTGTCTTCCCCACACCTCTGGGTCCGCTGAATAGATATGCATGTGCAACCCTGTTGGTCTTAATGGAATTCACCAAACTCCTGGTTATATGCTCCTGACCTATAACTTCAGTAAAGGTCTGGGGTCTCCACTTCCTTGATATAACTATATGAGACATATTTTCCTATTCTACTATAAAGGTTACCGCTATTATAGGTTAATACACAAAAAATGAATTATAGCCCATATCTTCTTATCCTTCTCTCCAGCTGACCGAGGGATATGCCGAGCATCTTCGCCGCCTTCTTCTTGTCGTTCGCCACTTTAAGGAGCGTATCTCTTATCAGTGACTTCTCCACCTCCTCTATTGATGTTCCAACAGGTATCATAAGTGGTCCTCCCTTGCTTACCCCATATCTGACATCCTCGGGCAGGTCATCCACTGTAACAACATCATCCCTTGAAAGAACTACTATGCTCTCAACAACATTCTTCAGTTCCCTAACATTACCCGGCCAGTCATAGGAAACGAGTAAATCCATTGCCTTTTTATCAACCTTTGAAATTGGTCTATGGTTCTTATTTGAATATACCTCAAGATAATGGTCTATTAGGAGTGGTATATCGTCCCTTCTCTCCCTTAAAGGTGGTATATATATCTCAATAACTTTTATTCGCCAGTATAAGTCCTCTCTGAACCTCCCCTCTTCCACTTCTCTCACAAGGTTCTTATTGGTGGCTGTAATCAAGCGTATATCTGTTTTCAATGTCTCTGAACCGCCTACTCGCTCAAATCTCCCATCCTCAAGCACCCTCAGAATCTTCACCTGAACCGATGGTGGTATCTCTGATACCTCATCTAAAAAGAGCGTTCCCCCATCTGCCTTCTCAAATCTGCCAATGTGCCTTTTCAATGCATCGGTGAAGGCGCCCTTCTCATGACCAAATAACTCACTCTCCAGCACACCCTCCGCCAGTGCAGCACAGTGCAATTTGACCAGGGGGGCATCCCTCCTCCTGCTGAATGCATGAATCGCTTCTGCTACCAATTCCTTACCTACACCGCTCTCACCGGTTATTAGAACCGAGACATCGGTTGGAGCAACCTGCTTTATTATCTCATAAACCCTCTGCATCGCTTCTGACTTGCCTATCATATTGTGGAAGCGACCATATGCTTTATCCTTTAGTACAATATTCTCCTGACGGAGTTTTATATCTTCAAATACCCTTTCTAAAACCACCTTCAATTCGCCCAGGTCAATTGGTTCGGTAAGACAGTAGAAAGCACCCGCCTTCATTGCCCTCACAGCTTCTTTAACATCATCACCCGTGGCAACAAAGACAAAGGGTATATTGCTGTTTATACCGTGGGCACTCTCCATCAATTTGATAGAACCATCACTCCCACCCCCCTGAAGCTCTGAAAGAACAACATAATTATCATCAGAATTGACTCTTGATATAATATCATCAGCCCTATCTACGATGGATAATTTATATCCCTCATCAGTTAGAAAATCTACCAGAACTTTCCTAATCCTTGTGTCTGAATGATAAAGAATAATCTCTCCTAACATAACAATTATCCAATAATGGTTAACATATATAAATTATATGATTCATTATATAATCAATAGAAT
>QMNJ01000182.1 GCA_003647715.1 Candidatus Coatesiibacteriota bacterium | reverse complement strand
CTAGGTTTTTGCCGAATCTGTGTTTTCTGAGGTGTTGTATGACTTCGTTGTCCGTGATGTTTATGGTGAGGACTGCTTTCTTTTTTGGCATGTGTATCCCGTGATACGTAATACAGAATTCTGCATATATTTTGTGCTTTTGATGTTTGTACTGGCTAGAAACCACCAACCAAAAAGTTATAAGAGCGTAGATTTTATATTGTATAATTTGTCAGATTATGCTCCCATGAAGAGGGAGACTACTATATTATTTATAAGGGCTCAACACCACCTAATATTCAACAACATTATTATAATTATACTTTTGTTTTTCTTCTTTGAGTTGCTAAGAAGAAGATTCTATAGGAGTCTCCTTCTCTAGCAGCTCACCTAGTCTGCTTGGTGCCTATTTTGTATACCAGGAAATTGCTGTTATGTTTAGTTTTAATAATCTTGATGCTAGCACCTCTCACATCCTATGCGAATCCCAATGCTCCGCCGAGCATCACAATACTTTATGAGGAACCCAACGAATCACTGAGAACTATTAGTAATAATATTCATGCTAAGCTCTCCGAGTATAATATAGCCTCCGAAATAATAGGGATAAAAAGTATGGGTGAGCTCCAAAGAGCCATTATCCTCTCAGATTCATACATAATTCTCTACGTTTTCCATGGATCTGAAGAAGGGATTCTTGGAGGGTCATGGAGGGAGGTAGCAGCCTACATAGAAGGCTCGAATCCTAAGCATCACATATTAGTTACATGCCACTCAGATAGCCTCGCCAAATATTTTGAGAATGGATCGAATGGACATTTCATATATGTTGTGGAGGATGAAATAGATATTAAGATTGCGGAGATAGAGAGTGAGGCTAGGGCGGCACTAGTCTTAATGGGATTTCCATCAGCTTTGATTCGCAGTAGGGCTAGGAGTCTTTTTGATGATTTGATGGACAGAGTGGTTGAAGAATTCCCAGAGATCCTTATCAGGATGTTAATACCTAAGGAGCCCTTGCTAAAGTTTCCAGAGAAATCTGGTTTCTCGGGCCCCGCAGGTTTCATAGCGGACATGATTCTTAGCCTAGCGAAGCTATATCTGCAGCTAAATGGATATCTCGATGATGAGGGAAACATAGTTTTTCCTATAGACCCGATAACAATTAACCAAGAACTCTCTCTAGATTTTGGAGGAGGCGAGTTCCCATTAAATGTAAGTATAGGCTACAGTATGAGTATAAGCTCCAGCGGAGAATTCACCATGGGGGCATCAGTATCGGTATCTAAGCAGCAGACTGGACACCTAGGAAAAATTATGAATGTTATTGGCACAAAAGTTTCGGGTAGTGGTGAATTCGAGATAGAGGGGTTGCTCGCCGATAATCCTGTCCCACATGTTGAATTTAGAAGTTTCGTATTCAAAATATCTTTCGAGATAGAGAAATCCTTAGATATAAAGGAGATAATACGTAGTGTAGCTCCAGGAGGTGTTGCTCAGATTATAGATAAGATACAGGAATATGTAGGGCTCGAAATATCAGCATCAATAAAGTTTGGAGGCTCATTCCAAGTATTCTACGATTTCACCAAAGATACAACTGAGCTAACAGTCTCCCTATGGTTTGGAACCGAGCTAAGTGTGGAGATAGCCATAGTTACATTCTCAGCGGGAATAACTGTTAGACTTGACTTTAAATTTACACCTGCTGGTAACTACTTCACAGCCACTTTTGTGGCATATGCTGGTGCTGAGGTAGATTTGATGTTCACCACCTTAGAATTCCATGGAGAATTCAAATTGAAATGGTCAGCTGAACCAAGTGATTCTGAAGGCGAGCAGATGAATATAGACTCTGATAACGATGGATTGCCAGATAGCTTTGAGGAGAGCATAGGTACGGATCCAAATAATCCGGATACTGATAGCGATGGTATTCCAGACGGAATAGAGATATACGAATACCGAACAGATCCGAAGATATCTGATTCTGATAATGACAACATTGCAGATGGTGCCGAAAGGAATTGGTATGAAACCCATGGGTGTGACCCGCTTGGAGATGTAGATGGTGACGGCGCACCAAATATTCTTGACAATGATAGCGATGATGACGGAGTATTCGATGGCGATGAGATTCTCTTATACCATTCAGACCCACTGATAGTTGATAGTGATGGTGATGGCTTATCCGACGGATTGGAGATTGGCATAGGCACAAACCCAGTACTTAGCGATTCTGATGACGATCTCATGGGCGATCTTGAAGAGTATCAATGTGGGTTAGACCCAACGGATAACGACACAGATGATGATGGAATCCGTGATGGTGTCGAGAAATACATAATACTCACAGATCCGCTTAACAACGATACGGATGGAGATGGTATAAAGGATGGCGACGAATATGCATACTTGGCGGATCCTCTCCTAAACGACACAGATAGCGATAATATCTCTGATGGCGATGAGATCTACATCTATAACACTTATCCAAATATGAGTGATAGTGATTCAGATAACGTAACTGATTACTACGAGATATTTGGGTGGGAGATTACTATCAGGGATAACATATCAGGTCTGATAACAAAAACGGTGTATTCAAACCCTCTCCTCAATGATACCGACAATGATAATATCTCCGACGGCCTAGAAAAAATATATGGTTCAGATCCGGGAACTGAGGATACGGATCATGATGGACTAACAGATTATGAAGAGATATACGGCATATCTGTTGGCCTTAATATATATTATCCCGATCCAACGGACTATGATACTGATGGCGATGGTATATCTGATTACCAAGAGATCATAGATGGAACGAACCCGACAAATGGTGATACTGATGGCGATGGCCTATTGGACGGTATAGAGAAAAACGGTACTGGTACTAATGCCTCGGACAGAGATTCTGATGATGATGGCATAATTGATGGTAGGGAATATGAATATTTGAGTGATAGAGGCCTAAACCCAAATATTAGTGATTCGGATGGTGATGGTTTGAAGGATATTCTAGACAATGATTCAGATAATGATGGGATAATCGACGGTGATGAGATAAACAGATATTTTACGGATCCACTAAGCAATGACACCGATAATGATGGACTAGGCGATCTCCAGGAAATTCAGCGAGGAACAGACCCCCTCAACAGTGATAGTGATGGGGACGGGTTACTTGATGGTTTTGAAGTCTCAATATCCACAGATCCGCTCGATGTTGATACTGACGATGATGGCTTAGATGATGGTTTTGAATACAACAACTCGCTAGATCCAACAAATAGTGATTGCGACGGAGATATTCTTCTCGATGGCCACGAGCTTGAGATCGGAACGGATCCACTAAATAGTGATAGTGATTTAGACTCGCTACCAGATGGCTGGGAGGTAAATGGTTTTAACATTTCTGGCTCACTATATATGATAGGTCCATTCTATACAGATCCTCTATACAAAGATACTGATGGAGATGGCCTATTG
>QMNJ01000181.1 GCA_003647715.1 Candidatus Coatesiibacteriota bacterium | reverse complement strand
CCTTAAGGTTATGCGCATTATAAATGTGGGTGGCGACTTCAGAGCGGAGAGCTTTTATCCATCACTAAAATCGCTGTTTGAAGATTTATCCAGAATACAAGAGATAAATATTAAAAATAGAGGTTCTGGTTCTACCCAAAAAGACCGAAATAGGGTAATACAATTTCCGCATAGGAAATAACGAGAATGTATTTTAAATGATGCAGGGTGTCGCAGTTGCAATGTGTGTGAAATGTGGTGAGAGAATTAAGGGGCTTGCTTTACCAAGCCCACAAATTTTCAGGTTGACAATGAAGATTTGGGACAAAGTAGATGTGATATTTGTTAGAATATAAGAAGATAATTATGGTAAGAGCCATAATAATAGCAATATTGATTTATTCAACAGTATCTGCATTCTATTCATACGATGGTATCTCAACATCAGTTCTCGGCAATAGACCCTGTGCCAATATCACCAAAGATGGTCTTCTCATTCAGATAGTGGCTGACCGCTCACACTATAGCCCTGGAGACGGGGTTAGATTTAAATTCCAGATGACCAATGTATCAGGAACAATAGTGAAGTTATATTTTCCTGCTGGTATCAGATATATCTTTGAGGTTTATAAGGACGGCAGGAAGATATGGGATAAGGAGGAGGGGGGTGTTTATCTGCCGTTGTTTAATGTGTATAATATGACCTGTGGTGAGACGCTATCCTGTGAGGTCGTATGGGACCAGGTGGTAGGTGCCGGGAGGTTGTGTGAACCGGGTGAATATACTGCTGTTGCATATATTGCCACATCGCCTATAATCTCCACACCTGAGATAAGATTTGTGATAGAAGAGTAAAAGATATATTCCCCTGTAATATCCGTTTAATAAATAAATCTGTTATAATTTATATATGAGATGTATTTATTTAATAGTTCTTATTCAATTCTTACTGTTTGTCTCCCTCTTGCATTCAATAGAGATAGATGAGACTGAGAAGGATGCATCCCTTTTGAACTTTGAGGGTGCGAAGCTCATTCTCGATGGAGAGTATGAGAGGGCGTATGAGGTTCTGGAGAAGGCGATAGACCTATTGCCCGAGTATGCTCAGGCGCATTTTAATATGGGGGTTGTCTGCCAGAAGATGGGGAGGTATGAGGAGGCATTAGGCGAGTTCAAGAAGGCGGAGGAGCTGGGTTATATCAAATATGAACTCTACTACAATATGGCAACGGTGGCGAGGGATTTAGGTGATGCGGAGAAGACGGAGGAGTATATTCTCAGGGCGAGGGAGTTTTCCCCCGGCATCAGCACCAATGATATACTATTAGAGGCGAAGCTGATGAAGGGCGATGTGGAGGGGGCTATGGATATGATTGAGAGGGGGATGGTCAGTCAGTATAAGATACCCGTCTTTGTCAACAATCTGGTGGTGCTGTGTCAGGATATGGGAGAGATGGCTCTGCCATATCTCGGTCGCCTAACAGAGCTGGTGGTTAAGCATAACAAGAAGAATGAGTTTCTTTTAGCCATCGGCAATATCTATATGCTATGTGGTGACAGGGAGAGTGCGATGAGGTTATATGAGATGGCGGGTGAGGAGTTTCCCGATGACAGGGCGATAATAAACCGTGCTTCAATATTATTTAATGATAAGAGATATAATGAGTTCATTGACCTGATGTCTGCGGGTGATAATTACAGGGTGATGGGCGGTGGAAAGGGAGCGTTTTATATCGGTTATTCACACTTTGAGCTGGCGAGATACGATAAGGCGAGGGAGTGGTTTATGAGGGCGCTTGATGAGGGTTATGACAGGGCAGAGTGCATTTATTACATGATGCTATGTGCTCAGGAGGAGGAGAACATTGACGAGATGTATGATTATGCTAAAATGTTTGAGGAGTGTGCAGATGAGGGCGATGAACGGCTTGGGCTTGTAAGGAATATTATTTCATCAATAGAGAAGATGAGGGAGACCGGTTCAGTGGGCGTCATTATAAGAGGTGGTCAGGATGAGTAGGACAATGTGGTGGATGTTATATGGTTTGACAATGGCAGTTCTGATAACTGCAATTATTATGATTCTTATTAAACGCCCCAGCGAAGAGCAGAGGGCACTGGAGGATTATTATCACGGTAATAAGTTGTATGAGCTGGGGCATTACGACGAGGCGATAGCCAAGTATAAACTTGCTATTATATATGACCCCCATTTAGTGAAAGCATACTACAATCTTGCACTTGTATTAGAGGAGCGCTCATATAGCGAGGCGGCTGAGGCGTGGGAGAAATACCTTGAGGTGGTGAAGAAGGAGGGCGTGGAGAAGGAGGCGTGGGATGATATAGGCGTGGCGAGAGAGCACCTCGCCTATTGCTACTACAATCTGGGGATGGAGGCGGAGAGCGATAGGGAGGCGAGAGAGTATCTAAAGAGATATATTGATATGGCGGAGGGGATGCCTGGACATGAGGGCTTCATAGCGGATGCAAGAGAGAGGTTGTCTGAGCTTGAGTGATAAGTGGATAGGAATATGAATAGAGGTTCTTCTCATACTAATACATATCAGAAAAATAATAAAATCTTGACAAGGTTATAAAATAATTTCTCTGATAGACGCTTACTGTCTATATAGTCAGTATATATTTAAAGTAGTATTGATAAAAGGTGGTTTTTAAATCATGGAGGGTAATGAGGAGGGCAAATCAAGAGAAGACAAGATTGCCCGAATAGAGGATGACCTCTCGTGGTATATCAATCATGTGCCATCAACAATAGAATCTTGTATTTATAATACCACAAGGTATCCATCGCTGTTATTCAGAAGTATATGTGAGGAACTTCTACTTGAATTGAAGGGGCTTGATGCAGAGAGGTATGGGTTCTGGCGAAGGCGGTTCTGCGAGAAAGATAAGGGGCTTCTGGAAACGCTTGGTAATGCGAAGTGTAAAGAGGCGCAGGAGGGTTTCAGGAGGATAAGGGAGGAGCACAGCTCCGGTTTCAGGGATGGTGAGATTCCCCGTTCCCACTGGTGGTGGTATCTGGATGAGATAGCAGAAGGTAAGATGGAGATGCCTGAGTTGGAGGATTAGTTATCAACATCAATTGTTACCGCTTGGTCAGGGCGAAGTTGAATTTGACTGTCTCCTTAAATATCAGGGGAACACCGAATATACATCCTATCATTCAAACTTTGGTGTCGCCAGTTTCAATCCTCCTGAAATTGCCCTTGAATTAACCCCATAAACTGCTGTATGAGAATGCCATATTTACATCTACTCTATCCTTAAATATAAATTTAACCTGTATAGTATCTTAAATCTTCATAACCTTGTCATCTTCAGTTGATATTCCGATAGAGGCACAGCATTTGTCGGTTATGGTCATGATTCCTAACTAAGTTCCAGTGATATCCACCTGGTCAGCGTAGAGAGTAGGGATATTATTAAAGGGAGTGCAATGATTGAACTAATATATTTAATGTTATTGCATCTTTCTTTTATAT
>QMNJ01000180.1 GCA_003647715.1 Candidatus Coatesiibacteriota bacterium | reverse complement strand
GTGGTATAATCGCCACTCAAGTGCAAACAAAGGCTCTACATCACACCGCCGAAGGAGTAATGGAAGTAGCCGAGAAAACGGGCGTTCTTGATGAAATAGGAATTATATATTCTAATTACACCCTTCTCCAAAGTGAAGGAGACCCCTCTTGGGTCAATGAGAGAAACAGGCTGATAAGTGTGATAAAAAGGGATTTGGATCCATTGATTCCCGAGCACATGGGCTATGCGATATATATAGAGGGGGAAGAGGTTTATAGTTCAGATAGCACTGTTTCTACAAGACCTAACAAGACGGAAGCTACCACAGCAAGCTCAGCCTCAAGAATAACTACCGGATATCACAAAGGAGCGCCCTCAAGAGGCTGTATGAGTAGAGCTACGTTGATAAAAATAGCGGGAAAGAGAACCTCGGACTATGCATATTTTGGTGGTTTCATAGGGCAGGGGGATATAACGGTTCAGATAAGAGACATTCCAAGCGACGCTAAGCCAAAAGAGATTCAACTTGAGCTTATGACGCCAGAGAACTTCGACTTTTATATCAATGATAACTACTGCGATACTATAATAAGCGCCGGCGAGAATGCTATTACTTCATGGAGTACCACGAGTTCTTCATGTTTAGATAGCATAGTGGGCGGAGAAACAAATAACTTTACTCTTCGTTTTGCGGGAAGCGACCTGACTAAAAAATATGTGGCGGGCGGGTATATAAGAGTGATTTATGATACATCTCTGCTTAAGAAAAAAGAGGGCAATATAATAAGATACTATTTTCCCGGCGTGGGAGATTCTTCTGAGGGCCTGATAAACATATATGATGGTTTTTATGTTCCGGGGACGGTTACTTCAATTAATGCAAAACTGCATTTTTTCAATAATTATACAACATTTCTAAATATCGCCGGTGAGAATATTGCAGAAATTAACGGTTCTGAATATGAACAAAATGTAATTTTATCTAATTCAAACTTTTCAGTTTTAGACTACAACAATATCAGTTTGGTAACGTTTCCAATAAGACTGGGAAGCAAGATAACCCAGATACCCGTAGGCAATGGTACCGCCGATGTTATTTTAATTACAGATGTTTCTGGTAGCATGAGGTGGAGAATAGGATATTCAGATACAACTCCGGGGGTAGTAAGGCCTTGCTGTCCAGATGGAGGGTACAGGGCAGAATGTATGGAAGACCCCACAAATCCGCTATTCCAGCCAGATACTCAACGACTGGCGTTGGCTAAATGCTTGGATAAATATTTTGTGGATATCATACTCAACACCACTGGTAATAGGGTGGGACTGGTTCATTTTTCGACCAACGCTTATGACTCTACTGGTGTGGGGTTAACCTCGGATAACACAACGTTATTCACGGCAATAGATAGCTACACAGCTTATGGAGGAACTTGCATTTGCTGTGCAATAAACAAAGCATACGAGATATTAAACAGTCAGAGCAATGAGAACAGAACAAAGTTTATAATCGTGATGACCGATGGAATAACCGGCTTTACCTGTGATTACTCGGGCTGGTGTCCTACTTGGTGGGGGTTCCCTGTATGCGGATGGTTTTGTTCGTGCGGGTGCACGGGAACGAAGACTCAGGGCGCCTATGTCTGCGGGGGAAATCCGAGCGATTGTGGAACATTTGGAGCGAGCGGAAGCGGCTGTGATGCAACCGGGTGTAGCGGAACAAGTTGTGGCAAAGCGATGAACAACGCCAACTGGAGTGCCTGGCGCGCTCACACTTACTTAAATGCCACCATCTATTCAGTAGGTTTTGGAGATTTGGCTAGTTGCTGTGCCGCAAATTGGACACTAACCGCAATAGCCCAGAGTGGAAATGGGTCTGTATACATAAGTTCTAATGCCTCTGAGCTGGCTGAGATATACAAAGAAATAGCGAGGGAAGTTGTGAATTTAAGCTATGTCGCTCAGGTAGCCGCACCTACTCCTGGAATTGTTCCTTCATATCTTTATCCAGATTCATATATAGAATTTGAATATGAACCTGAAGAGAGAGGATGGCCTTATGGAACGGTAGAAATCACAACGCAAACAGATGCCTTTTCTACATGCAGCTTAAATGTATTTATACCTGGCGAGTTCCAAGTTACAGATTTTGAGGTTACATCTTACTCAGGGACCTACTGGACAGATAATGTTTCAATAATGAATGATGCAACTGGGGGATGGAGCAATGTATACTATTTGCAGGATTTTGGTACAGATTATATTCCCTTGGGAGACCCATATATCGTAGATATACCCGCAAGCTTGATAAATTCAAATGATACTAACTATGTCGATGTAAGAACAGGGCTCTCGGGTTCACCGAGTTCTCAGTGTTTAAACGGAAGCAGAATAATTTACACCTTTAGATTTAGAGCACCAGTACCTTACTCTGAAATAAGAGAGAGGTGTATTCCCAAGAACATATCTGTTTATTATGATATAGATTACGATGGCACAGCAGATGGTTGTGTTTGCGTTTCTACAGATGTAGATATAACGCCTCCAAGTTCATGCGCGAGTCCATATTGTACTCCTGTGGAAAACCTAAATCCCGAAGATGATAGCATAGATGATGCATTTTTGAGGATTATGGATAACCTCAACTTCTATGACGATAAAAATCCTGGAGGTTATGGTGATAATCCGCTGTTATACGACGGAACCACAAGCAATCCCATAGATATCAAAATATCTCCCGAGATAGTTGTGGAATCAACTTCCATGCTTGGAATACCCAAGCTTTATGAGCCGGTTGAGATAAGGCTGGAGGTATGGGGTTGAATAGTAAAAATAGAGCCTTTGTATTCTCAGGAATAGCCTTTATTCTAATTATTCCAGCTATTATAATTGCAGCCTCCTACATGAACATGCTCTCCATAGGAAGTGAGGCAACTTTCACGCATATAAAATCAGACAAGCTTTATCATTTTTTCACAACCATAGAAAAGGATCTCACGAGAGCAGCAGAGATCTCGGGGAGAAGAGCAGTAGTTGCTGCGTTAGATTATATAATATCTAATAATACTCCTCTGGATACCTATTCCACAACCTATGGAAATGGAGCTGAGGGAGCATTAAGAGAACTTGTGATAGAGGGCAAGCTCAACGGAGAAAACGTAAGTCTAATGGAAAACCAGACAGTAAGCTACTGGATAAGCTCGATAATAGATAAGGCTCGGGAGTTTGAGTATAACATTAACATAACTAATACAAGCATAGAAATCAAGCCTTATTCAAGCTTTTATTTCACTGTAGAAGTGCAGCTCTATGGAAGAATAACGGACATCGAAGGAAGATTTGTATACGAAGGTGAGATTCCAAGGGATAGAAAAATAAGCACAAAGGTTAGTATAATCGGTCTTGAAGACCCCCTTTTTCCCCTGAGAACTAATGGTAAAGCGCACAGAATAATTCAACCTTCGCCCTATTCGAGGTTGGTAATCGATACGGGAGTAAAGGGATATATTATAAGTTC
>QMNJ01000179.1 GCA_003647715.1 Candidatus Coatesiibacteriota bacterium | reverse complement strand
GTTTATAGAATTGCCTGTAATGATAATGATATAAGTATTGTAGCAGTTAATGACATAACAGATGCGAAGACACTTGCACATTTGTTAAAGTATGATTCTGTTCACCGAACATTTGATGCTGAGGTCGGCTACAGTGAAGAATCAATAGCTGTTAATGGGCGAGAACTGAAGGTCTTTTCTGAGAGGAACATTGATGACCTGCCATGGGGTGAACTGGGTATAGATGTGGTGGTTGAAGCAACAGGTGTATTCAGGGATAGGGCAAATGCAATGAAGCATATTAAGAAGGGTGCAAAAAAGGTAATTATTACTGCGCCCGGAAGAGAGCCAGATGTAACCATTGCCTACGGTGTCAATAACGATGTCTATAGACCGAGGGAGCATAATATTATCTCAACTGCTTCATGCACCACCAACTGTCTTGCACCGGTTGCTTATGTATTGCTCAAAGAATTCGGCATTGTGAGGGGTTTTATGACAACTGTCCACTCATACACTACCAGCCAGATGGTTCTTGATGGTCCTCATAAGGATATGAGGAGAGCGAGAGCATGCAATCTCTCTATTATACCTACCACAACAGGAGCTACCAAAGCACTGGCACTTGTCATCCCCGAGTTGAAGGATAAGATAGATGGTATGGCATACAGGGTTCCGACACCAGATGCCTCCATAGTTGACCTTGTTGTTGAACTGGAGAAGAAGACCACAGTAGAAGAGATAAACAGTACTATGAAGAGATATTCTGAAGATGAGTTGAGGGGTGTTCTTGACTATACTGAGGTGCCGTTGGTTTCTGTAGATTATATCGGCACCTATGCAAGTTCTATATTTGATGCTCTTCTAACCAAGGTGAAGGATGGTAATCTCGCCCAGGTATTCGCCTGGTATGATAACGAGTGGGGCTTCTCTGCAAGGGTGGTTGACCTCATAAAGTTCGTTATGAAGGGCGTTTAGATAACGGAGGTCAACAAACTATGGCAAAGATGACAGTTGAGGATTTCAACCCAAAGGGTAAGAGGGTTTTGGTTCGCTGTGATTTCAATGTCCCCCTAAAGGATGGGAAGATTACTGATAACGAGCGAATTGTGCGGTCTCTTCCTACCATCAGGTATCTGCTTGAGAGAGGTGGGAGAGTTATACTTCTATCTCACCTTGGTCGCCCCAAGGGGAAGATAGTTCCTGAAATGAGTTTAAGACCTGTTTCAGCAGAACTGTCTAATCTTCTTGGTAGGGAGGTTCTATTCGCTGAAGATTGCATAGGTGATAAGGCATTAGATGTCATCTCAAATTTAGATACAGGTGATTGTTGTCTTCTTGAAAATCTGAGATTTCATAAAGGTGAGACCTCTGGTGATGATGCTTTTGCAAATTCACTTGCCTCTTTAGGTGATGTATATGTAAGTGAAGCATTTGGAACGGCTCATAGACCCCATGCCTCAGTATATCTCGCACCTATGAAGATGGGGGGCTCTTATGCTGGATTCCTTATGATGAAGGAGATAGAATATCTTGGTTCTGCTCTTCACAGTCCAGAGCACCCCTATGTTGTTGTTCTCGGTGGTGTAAAACTTGAGACCAAGATAGGGGTTATAGACAAACTAATTGAGATTGCGGATAGAATTCTGATAGGTGGGGCATTGTCATACACATTCCTCAAGGTCAAGGGGTTCAATATTGGTAACTCAGTTTTTGATGAGGAGTTTGTGAATGAGGCAGAGAATGCCCTCTCAAGAGCAGATGCCTTAAAGAAGCAGATTCTGCTTCCTGTTGACCACATAGTTGCAGAGAGCGTAGAAGTTAAAAGGGGCACCTATATAGACAACATTGATATCCCTGATGGGCTTATGGGTCTTGATATTGGAAGAGAGACCATTGAAATCTACAAACAAGCACTTAGAGACGCAAATCTTGTTGTGTGGAACGGACCAATGGGATATTTTGAGAATGACGCATTTTTTGTGGGCACCAGAGAGATTGCAAGAGCGATAGCAGAGACAGCAGGTAAGAAGATTGTTGGCGGTGGTGATACGGTCTCTGCAATAAAGAAGGCAGGTCTTATAGATGCGTTTGACCATATCTCAACTGGTGGAGGAGCAAGTTTGGAATTTCTTGAGGGGAAGGAGTTGCCAGGCATAATTGTTATAAGAGATAAGTAAGTAAGGTTATATTGCAATGGAGTAGTTTCTATGAGACGTAAGATAATCGTTGGAAACTGGAAGATGAATCTTGATGGGAAGAGTGTTGAGAACCTTATAACAGGTTTGGTATCACGACTTGGTGAGTTCAAACATCTGGATGTGGGGGTAGCACCACCATTTGTCTATCTTCCTATGGCGGTCTGTTTGGCTAAAGAGAAATCTCTCGCCATTGCTGCCCAGAACTGTTATCCAGAGAGTAGGGGTGCATTTACGGGTGAGATAAGCCCTCCAATGCTTGCTGATATTGGAGTTGATATGTGCATTGTTGGTCATTCAGAGAGGCGACGGTATTTCAACGAAAGCAATGAGTTCATAGCAAGGAAAGTGAGAACACTTATTGATAATAATATTAAACCTATACTATGCGTCGGTGAGAAGCTTGAGGAGAGGGATGCAGGTGAAACCCTTGAGGTAGTGGGAGACCAGGTGCGAAAGTGTCTTTCTGAGGTGGGTTCTGATGAGGTAGGGGAAGTAGTTCTTGCCTATGAACCCGTCTGGGCAATAGGCACAGGAAGGAATGCTACCCCTGAACAGGCAGAGGAGGTTCACAGGTTCATTAGAGGTATTATTGGTGATATGTATGGTGAAGATGTCTCGTCTGAAATGAGAATTATGTATGGTGGTAGTGTCAAGCCCGATAATGCCTATGATTTAATTGCAAAGGATGAGATAGATGGAGCACTGGTTGGTGGTGCGAGTTTGGCTCTTGAGCAGTTTGTTGGAATTATATCAAAGGTGTTATAAATAGTAGATAAATTTATATATGTTTTATATAATCGTGGTTGAGGTGATTTAAGCGTGTTTAATTTTATACTTGTAATACACATTCTTGTATGTGCAGGTTTGATGGTAATCATTCTTCTGCAGGTCGGCAAGGGAGCAGGTCTTGCAAGTGTCTTTGGAGCGAGGGGTGGCGCAGACCAGACGGTCTTTGGTGGTAGGGGTGCTGGTGGTATCTTGACCAAGATTACCACAGCGATTGCTATTATGTTTATGGTGACATCTATGACGCTTGCCATTCTCAGCAGTAAGAGGACTTCTACTTCTGTGGTGAAAAAGACCAGCGTGGTTGAGGAAGAGAAGAAAGAAGAGACCACTACCAGCAAAGGCGATGTTAAGACCTCAAGAGTTGAGGGAGAATCTAAATAACATTATTATCCCCTTGAACATCCAATGAGACCCTTTGGCTTTCATCTCTCCATCGCAGGTGGTGTCTATAATGCCTGTCTAACCGCAGGTAAGATGGGTATAAGTGCCTTCCAGTTCTTCTCTCGTAATCCAAGGGGGTGGAAGTC
>QMNJ01000178.1 GCA_003647715.1 Candidatus Coatesiibacteriota bacterium | reverse complement strand
TAATTAATCCGAATATAGAGGTGTTTAATGAGACAGGTGGCACTATCATTGATAGTGTGCGTTATATTGCTATCCACCACCCTGGCGAGGATTGAAGATAGGGTTGACCTCATAACCGACAGACCATACATCTCGCTCACAACCGCGGACACGATAGCGGTATCAAATCCGGTGCAGTTGAAATATAATATCATGTTCTCATCAAGGACACTGAATGGTTTTAGGAAGAACCGTATAGAGGTGGAGTTCCACTTCTTCACCGATAAGGTCTATGATATAGAAGATATTCTGATAACCGGGCTGGGAGATGAAACCTCGTGCAGAGGGAATGGCTGGACTGTTCACGCTGACACTATTGTAGTGAGCGATGAGGGCGACCCCAGTGATAGAAGATGCCACATAGAGAAACTCACCACAGTAATGACGAAAGAGCAGTTCTATAACCTGTTCGTAGTGAGGAAGGCGAAATACAGGGCAATCTGCCCTGAGGGTCATATTGACTTCTGGCTTGAGGATGAGGCGATAGATGAAATTAAGGAGTTCTGGGAGATGGTGAAAATCTGATGGAATTTTTATAGATTAATCCATAACTTCTATCTTTTGTAGCGACCCAATTTATATTGGGTCGTCTTTATCTTCGTCCTATCATAAGATAGGACGCTACATTCTATTAATGAATATTATTAATAACATTATCTTTCGTAATATTTCGACCATGAATTATCATAATCATACCAATTATCCACAATCTTTTTGCGGACAGGATTGTTCAATATATATAAAGATATGGTTTCTATATCTTCATCTCTTCTCAAAATATGGTCATAAAAACTTTTCTGCCAAACACCTGATAAACCGAATTCTTTATATAACTTCGCAGATGTTCGTCCCTTTAAACATCTAATAATATTCAATACATCAATGAAATCGCCCTCAGGACATAATAAGATGTGTACGTGGTCATACATTATACACCAAGTAACTGCACACCTTAATTTGGATAACTCATCACCAACGACCTTGGCATAATCATTATTCCTAAATATTTGTTTTTTACCTTTCGTGCTGATTATTATATGTATCGGATATCTCATGCAGGTATAATCTATGCCTTTTAATCTAACGCTCCTGCTTTTCCCAAATGTTTTATATTCTTCTTTCTCCATAAATTTCATCTTTTGTAGCGACCCAATTTATATTGGGTCGTCTTTATCTTCGTCCTATCATAAGATAGGACGCTACAAATATTATACTTATTATATAATATCTCTGATGGACATTCTCAGCCATAAGACAAGTGAGAAATACAAAAAGATAAGAGAGACCATCCTTAACGACCTCAACCCCTCCCAGCGCGAGGCGGTAACCACCACCGAGGGTCCCATCGCTGTCATCGCCGGTGCCGGAAGTGGCAAAACCCGAGTGGTCACTCGCAGAATCGCCTATATCATCGCAGAGGGGCTCTCATCACCACACACCATCTTTGCCTCCACATTCACAAATAAAGCAGCAAAAGAGATGAAAGAGCGCGTGGAAGAACTACTCGGCAAGAGGGCTTGCGATGAGATGTGGATTGGCACATTCCACTCGCTCTGCTCCCGCCTCCTGCGTATCTTCGGCGAGGCAATTGGCATTGATAGACGCTTTGTTATCTACGACACCGAGGACCAGAAGGCACTTGTAAAAGAGATAATGAAGGATATGGGGCTGGATGTCCGCATCTATCCACCTGCCGGAATTGTTCAGGCGATATCCAGGGCTAAGAACGATTTAACTACACCTGTTGAATATCCCAGAGATACCTCTCTAAAGCAGGTAGAGGCGATAATATATGATGAGTATCAGAGGCGTCTTGCAGAACTCTCTGCGCTTGACTTCGGCGACCTTATTATGCAGGCGGTTCGCCTTCTGCAGTCCAAGGGTGATGTCCGCCAGATGGTGAGAGACCGCTTTAAATATATCCTGGTAGATGAGTTTCAGGACACCAACCTGGCGCAGTATCGTCTGTTAGAAGAGATAACAGGGCTCACCGGCAACATCTGCGTGGTGGGCGACCCCGACCAGTCAATCTACCGCTGGCGAGGTGCAAACATAGAGAACATAGACCGCTTTCTCTCCTCCTTCACCCCCAGACCGAAGATAATCTCACTTGAGCAGAACTACCGCTCCACCCAGTTGATTCTCAACTCCGCAAACTGCCTCATCAGGTTTAACCGTGGTGTTAATACCCCCGAGAAGAATCTCTACTCCGACCTTGGTGAGGGGATGGAACCGGTGATATATCGTGCTCTGGACGAGAGAGATGAGGCACACTTCGTTGCGAAGGTTATAAATGCATACTCCAATGAGATGGGTTATAACCTGAAGGACTTCTGCGTTCTCTACCGCACCCATGCACAATCAAGGCAGATAGAATCCGCACTGAGGGGCTTTGGCACACCATACACAATTGTGGGTGGATTGAGGTTCTATGAGCGGAAGGAGATAAAGGACATACTTGCATATCTCCGCCTTGTAGCCAATCCAAGAGATGATATCTCATTCATTCGTGCAATCACCAATCCACCAAGGGGTATAGGTCAGGGGACTATTGGCAAGATTACGGAATACGCAAAGAAGCAAAATCTATCTCTCTTTGAGGCAATCGGTGACGATAAACTGATACAGGAGATACCATCACATCGGTTGAAGATTTTGAGGAATTTCACCGGTCTCATAAAAGACTTGCAGAAGAAGGTGAACGATGGCGGGATGCTCTCAAGCATACTCACCGATATTATGGAGAGAAGCGAATACTTACAGATGCTGGAGGATGAAGGAACAATTGAGGCAAGGGGGCGAATTGAGAACTTGAAGGAACTCATCGGGGCGGTGATAGAGTTTGAGAGCGAACTCCCGGCGGGGGAGGATAAGTTGACGGGATTCTTAGAGGCGGTATCACTCATAACCGACATTGATAACTGGGACAGAAACGCAGATGCGGTATCGCTGATGACACTTCATTCGGCGAAGGGGCTTGAGTTCCCGGTGGTCTTCATCATAGGGCTGGAGGAGGGGCTTTTGCCCCACATCAATTCAATGGGCGATGAGGAAGAACTGGAGGAGGAGAGGCGCCTGTGCTATGTGGGTATAACAAGGGCAAAAAAGCACCTCTTTCTCACCTATGCGGTAAACAGGTTCTACGGCGGTGATGAGCATATCACGGAGGCATCAAGGTTTATTAACGAGATATCGCAATCAAAGTTGAAATACCTGGAGAGCGAGGGGATTAGGGTGAGAGATAGATACACGGGGATTGATTATGTGGATTATTGATAGTTTTTGGCAATCCACTTATAGGGGTAATTACACAACATCCCTATGTTTCTAATCATTATGTACTGGGAAATTTTTGAAATAGAGAATCAACACAAATGATTCTAAATCTGTGATATTCATATTAAATACGACTTATCAACGAAAAAGACCTCACATCTTTTTCTTATCCGCAATCAGTTCTCCATCCACCGCAACATTTGCAGGGTCATTCTCT
>QMNJ01000177.1 GCA_003647715.1 Candidatus Coatesiibacteriota bacterium | reverse complement strand
CCGTAGGATATAGTATGACAGTATATGAAAGTGGTGAATTCACCGCTGGGGCGTCTGTAGCGGTTTCAAAAGAGCAAAGTGGACATCTTGGGAAGATAATGAACATCATTGGAACGAAAATAGAAGGAAGCGGCGAGTTTGAAATAACTGGTGTAATAGTAGAAGAGCCTGTAATCCACATAGAGCTAAAAACTTTTACATTCAAAATATCATTCCAAATAGAGAAATCTCTTGATGTAAAGGAAATAATTAAAAGCGTTGCACCAGAAAGTGTTGCAGATGTGATATCTAACATTCAAAAATATGTAGGTCTCGATATCTCAGCGTCCATCTATTTCGGTGGATCATTTGAAGTATTCTATGACTTCACTACAGATACTACAGAACTAACTGTTACTGTCTGGTTTGGTACAAAATTGTCGGTAACTATTGCAATAGTTACCTTTTCAGCAGGGATAACTATAGAGCTCTCCTTCAATTTTGCACCTATTGGAAATACTTTTACCGCCACATTTATCGCTTATGCCCAAGCTGAAGTAGACCTTGTGCTTACAACTTTGCATTTTGATGGTTCTTTCACTCTTGAGTGGAGTGCTGGGCCTGAGGACAAAGAAGGAACACAGATGAATATAGATATTGATAATGACGGTCTCTCAGATGACAACGAACAGATGATTGGTACTGATCCTACAAATCCAGACACCGACGGGGATGGAATATCTGATGGAATTGAAATAAGTGAATACAAGACAGACCCCACTAATAATGATACCGATGGTGATCACATAAGTGATGGTGCAGAAAGAGATTGGTACGAGACACATGGTTGCGAGCCATTGGGAGATATTGATAATGATGGAATTCCAAATATCCTTGATATAGATAGTGATAATGATAGCCTCCCAGATGGAGATGAAATCCTTGTATATTATTCAGATCCATTAGTTAGAGATAGTGATGGTGATGGAATAGAGGATGGAGAAGAGGTCTCAATAGGAACTTCACCGATAGATAGTGATAGTGATGATGATAATATGGGCGACAATGAGGAACTTGCAATGGGGCTAAATCCCACAAACAATGATACTGACGGTGATGGATTACGTGATGGATTCGAAGAATACATTCTTGGGACAAATCCAGATAATAATGATACCGATGGCGACTCTTTAAGCGATGGTGACGAATATAATATTTATGGAACAAATCCTCTTGTTAGAGATAGTGATGGTGATGGTCTTGACGACGGTTATGAGGTCTTAAATGTAAATACTTCGCCACTTTATGAGGATAGTGATAATGACAATGTGACCGATTATGAAGAAATAAAGGGCTGGTATATCTCATTTACAAATGATAGCAGTGGTACTGTTTTCATAATAAAGGTAACTTCCGATCCGCTTGATAACGATACTGATAATGATGGTGTACTGGACGGTGTTGAGAAAATCTATGGATCAAACCCACAAAATAATGATACTGATAATGATGGTCTAACTGATGATCAAGAAATATCTGGTGTAACTTATGATGGTGTTCATGTGGTTTATCCAGATCCAACAGAATGGAATACCGATGGTGATACTTTAAGTGATGGTTATGAAGTAAATGTATCACACTCGGATCCGACAGATGATGATACTGATGATGACTGTCTCGATGATGGAACAGAACTTTCTATAGGAACAAACATGAATGATAACGATACCGATAATGATGGGATTCTTGATGGGCCCGAATATGATTATCTCAATAACACCAGAAATGTAGATCCAGCAACACACGACGCCGATGGTGATGGCACAATAGACATAAAGGATAATGACTCAGATAATGATGGGTTGCTTGATGGTGATGAGTTACTAACGTATTTCACAGACCCGTTAGATTCGGATACTGACGACGATGGTGCAAGTGACTCCACTGAAATAAATAGTATGAAAACTGATCCACTAAATCCAGACACGGATGGTGATGGGCTATTAGACGGTACTATCTCAAACCCTAACATTGTCAATGGTGTTGGTGAGGGAAATGTAGGGACTTCTCCTCTCGATAACGATACGGACAATGATGGACTATTAGATGGAGAGGAAATTGAACTTTTGCCAAATGGTTTTGTCCAGATAACAAATCCATTAAATCCAGATAGTGATAATGATGGTCTTCTGGATGGCCATGAGTATGAAATATTTACAGATCCAAATAAATCCGATACCGATGACGATGGTCTTCTGGACGGCTCCGAAGTAAATGGCGTTAACATAACAGGAAGTGTTCCCTCTTATTATACAATAGGACCCTTCTACCCAAATCCACTTGATAATGATACAGATAACGACGGCCTTGATGATGGAACGGAAGTATATACAACAAGAACAGATCCAACAAATCCAGATTTTGATGGTGACGGTTTAACAGATGGAATGGAAGTTAATTTCTATCTAACATCTCCTGTCGATGCTGACACAGATCATGATAATGTAACTGACTACGAAGAAATTTTCCAATGGAACTGGGCAGTTTTAAGAGTCCCTCTAAACTACTTTGTTCAAGAACCGCCAGGGTATCCAGAACCACCTAGGGAAGACAATATACCTCATGAAGAACGCCATAATGTTGTTACAAGATACATTGGTTATTATTTTGAGCGATTTAAGTTCAGAATAACACCTTTCAGAGGAAAATACTATACTGATCCCCTAGATCCAGACACCGATGATGATAACCTTTCAGACGGTGAAGAGAAATTCCATTCAACGAATCCAAATAATAATGATACTGATCGTGATGGTTTACTTGATGGAGATGAAGTAAAAGTCTATCATACAGATCCAAGAATCCCAGATTGCGATTTCGATGGACTCTTAGATGGATATGAAGAGCTAACATCACATACAGAACCTCTGGATAACGATACGGATGACGATGGCCTTACTGATTATGAAGAACTCAGAATATGGAACACAGATCCCTTAAACAATGATACTGATAATGATAACTTAACAGATTCGGATGAGGTTTATGGTAGTCTCGCAGTAATATATAACCTTTCAGCTGGTGGTTTCATGTTAATGAGAGTATTCAGCGATCCTCTGAATAATGATACCGATAATGATGGACTTGGTGATGGTGATGAAATCCTTAAATATCATTCTAATCCCTTCAGTAAAGATACTGATGGTGATGAACTTAACGATAGTGCAGAGGTATCATTCTATTCAACAAATAACACAGATTTCGATACAGATAAGGATGGTCTTCTTGATGGGTTTGAAATTCAATATGGTACAGACCCATTAGATCCTGATGAAGACGACGATGAAATCCCAGATGGGAAGAAATATGACTACGATAATGACACGATCAGTGATTATGATGAAATATATACATATCATACATATATTGCACTTGTTGATAGTGATACTGATGGCTTACCAGATCCATGGGAAATAGCACACAGAAATACTAATCCATGCGTAATGGACGCACTTGAGGATCCAGATAACGATAATTTAACTAACCTTGAAGAGCTT
>QMNJ01000176.1 GCA_003647715.1 Candidatus Coatesiibacteriota bacterium | reverse complement strand
TCCTTCTCCTCCTCCAGAAATGTTGCCCCCGGCTTTGGTGATACTATAATGCTCATATTTCGCCCCTCCAGTTTCGCCTCCTGGTCAATCTGAATCCCGTCGCCCAGGTCATTCAGGATTCTATCTATTATCTCCTTGCCCTTCTCGGTGTGTGCCATCTCCCTTCCTCTGAACCATATTGTTATCTTCACCTTATGCCTGCCCTCAAGGAAGCGCAATATGTGTTTCAATTTGAAGTTGTAGTCGTGTTCGTCAGTTTTCAATCTGAACTTGACCTCTTTTACTGATGTCTGTCTCTGGGCTTTACGCTGGCTCTTCTCTTTCTTAGCCAGTTGATACTTATACTTTCCATAGTCCATTATCCTGCAGACGGGTGGGTTTGTATTCGGTGATACCTCAACCAGGTCAAGACCCTGGCTTCTTGCCATATCAAGCGCCTTTCTGGTATCAACGATGCCTATTTGTTTGCCGGTTTGGTCAATCAAACGAACTCTTTTTACCCTTATTATTTCGTTTATTCTGTGTTTCTCTCTCTTTCTTCTGTATGTGGGTTTGTTATAGACCACTACACCTCCATATACCTATAAAGTTAGTTCTATCATAACAGGGGGTTATGACTGTCTCTTTCTTGCCACAAAGATCATATTTGGAGATTTATCCTTAAGGGGGGATAGGTTATAGTCACCAAATTCGTCAACAATCTCAAAATTACAATGTGCAAGCATCAGGCGCATTTCTGATGGGTATATGTATCTCAGATTGAGTTCAATATTGTATCTCTCCAGTGGTTTTCTCTGCTCTTTCAAGTCATATACCTGAATTGATTTAAGGGTCTGCTCTATTGGGTAATATTGTGTCTGGGATGTTCTGGTGATTATCAATTCTCCGTTGGGGTCCTGGTATGAAAAGTCAAGTGTCATAAATCTGGCGTTTTCAGCAATACGCTTGATGTCGGGATTGAACTGGGCGGTGATGAGCACCCCGTGCTCCTTCAGGTGCTTATATGCATTTCTAATGGTTGATAACTGCTCTTCCTGTGTGGTGGCGCTGTAGAGTGTGCTGTAGGCGGAGAATACTATGGAGAACTCTCTGTCAATCTTGAATTCCCTGAAGTCGCCTCTTACAATCTCAATCTTCTCCCTTACCCTGTTTGGGAGGTTGTCAACCTTTGACTTTAGTATGTTCAGCATGGATTTTGATATATCAAGCCCTACAACATTGTAGCCCTTCTCCGCAAGTGGTATGAGAATTCGTCCCGTTCCACATCCCAGTTCCAGTATCGGGTCACCATATTCCTCAGCCATATTCAGCCAGAAACTGATGTCCTCCTTCAGCGGGCTGGTTATATCGTATAGGTCTGCTATGATGTCAAATACATTATCTTCCATCAGTATCAATCGTAAAAATATCTGATTATAATTGCAAGAGAAAATGGCATATAGGTATTCACTCTTTTTTTAACATACTGGGTGTGCTTTTGCTCTCAATTTCGCTCTTTATATTATCTATGAACTCATTTAGGTGCACTGTTCCAATGTTCCCCCTCTTACGCACTCTCACTGATACTAAACCTTCTTTCTCCTCCTTCTCACCCACAATGAGCATATAAGGCACCTTCATAACTTCTGCATCCCTTATCTTCTGCTGAAGTCGGGCGTCCCTGTCATCCAGTTCAGAACGGATGCCATCTCCTTTTAATATGTCGTGGACCTTGCGGGCGTATTTTATAAACTTATCAGAAACTGACAGAACTCTCGCCTGGACCGGAGCAATCCACAGGGGGAAGTCACCACCATAGTGCTCAATCAGCGTACCCATAAAGCGCTCCATAGAACCAAGCAGAGCACGGTGAATTACAACAACCTCCTTGCGTTCGCCGTCGGTGTCAACATAGACCGCACCGAATCTGGCTGGGAGGTTGAAGTCAAATTGTATGGTGGTCGCCTGCCAGATTCTTCCAAGGGCATCGTGGAGTTTCAAATCTAATTTGGGTCCGTAGAAGACCGCCTCGCCCTCCATCCTCACCGGTTCAAAACCAACCTCCCTTGCCGCCTTAAGCAGTGCCTCCTCCGCCCTCTCCCACTCCTCATCACTACCAGCATACTTGTCTTTATTGAGGGGGTCCCTTACCGAAAGTTCAAAATGATAGTCGGTGAAGCCGAATGTCTCTATGAAGAATACGCTGAACTTTAGGCACTTCTTCACCTCTTCTGTTATCTGCTCAGGGGTGCAGAATATGTGGGCATCATCAATTGTGAAACCGCGGACCCGTAGAAGCCCGTGCAGTGTGCCAGAACGCTCCCTTCTATACACAGTCCCCATCTCCGCATATCTTATCGGAAGGTCTCGGTAAGAGCGTATCTCGGACATATAGATAAGAAAGTGGGCGGGGCAGTTCATCGGCTTCAATACATACTCCGTCCCCTCTACATTGAGGGTATACATATTATCAATGTAGAAGTCATAGTGACCGCTTGTCTTGAAGAGCATATCCCTCATTATATGAGGGGTCTGGACAATCTGGTATCCATGCTTTATATGTTCGTCAGTCCAGAACCTCTGGATTATGTCAAGAATTACCGCTCCCTTTGGATGCCATAATACAAGACCGGAACCCACCTTCTCCTCAATTGAGAACAAATCCATCTGCCTTCCTATCAGGCGGTGGTCTCTCCTCTTCGCCTCCTCCAATAGTTTAAGGTGCCTCTCAAGTTCCTCAACAGTCGGGAATGATATACCATAGATTCTGGATAACATCGGTCTTTCCTCATCCCCCCGCCAGTATGCTCCCGCAACAGATAGAAGTTTGAAGGCGCCTATGTAAGAGGTTGATGGGAGGTGTGGACCCCTGCACAAATCAAAGAATTCACCCAGCCAGTATCCGCTTATCACCTCATCTTCAATATCATTGAGAAGTTCAACCTTGAGTGTCTCACCTCTCTCGGTAAGTAGTTCTCTCATCTCATCCTTTGACAGTTCCACTCGCTTAAATCTATGGTCTTCGTCCAGAATGCGTCTCATCTCCTCCTCAATACCTGCAAGGTCATCATCGCTGAGTGGCTTATCAATTAGGAAGTCGTAGTAGAAGCCATCGTCGGTTGCGGGACCGATGCCTAATATGGCATCGGGGTGGAGGTTTTTCACAGCGTATGCCATCAGGTGGGCGGTTGAGTGCCAGTATATCTCTTTACCCAGACCATGTTTGAAGGTTATGAACTCAACCGCATCACCATCTTGGGGTATATGTGAGAGGTCTTTTGGTTGAGCATTCACCAGGGCGGAGAGGGCGTCTTTGAAGCCAAGTTCATATGCTATTGAGAGCAGGTCTTTACCCTTCTCCACATCCACAGTGCCTATGTCCTTTACTATTATAGTCATTGTTGTATAAAAAATATGGGCGGTGCAGGATTTGAACCTGCGACCTCTTGCATGTCAAGCAAGCACTCTAACCAGCTGAGCTAACCGCCCTGACAAGACCTACAATTTGTAATATAAGTAATGGTGTGATATATGTCAATATAGAAATAAATATAATATTTTCAGATAATAATTCATTAATTAAGTT
>QMNJ01000175.1 GCA_003647715.1 Candidatus Coatesiibacteriota bacterium | reverse complement strand
GCCTGTTGGATGACAGACGGACACTGCTGTGGCAAACTTGGGTTTCTCTGCTGTTAATACATCAAGACAGCACTCTCTCAGTTCAAAACCCCGTAAGATGTGCCCCTTCTGTATTCCGGCTTTAAGGAACTTCACTGGCTTGAACAGAACACCCGCCTCAAGCAATTTCATTCCGGAGCCAAGACCGAATGGGCACTTTGAGACACCCATCTCCGCATTATAATGGAAGATATCGGTGATGTGCCCCACAATTCTAATTGTTGCATTGCGAACATCCAATACATTATCAGGGACGGTGTAGTAGTAATCAGGTGCATCTTCACCACGATAGTATTCATACTGTAGCGCTATTTCTGCGTGTATCTCTGGTCTGTAGTCCTCCAGACCCTCTGAAAATGCAATGCTTACTGTGAGAATTGTAATAACTGCTAATAGTATATTTTTCATCTCTAACTACCTCCTTTATGATATGTGTAGTTGCTCACGAGATACTCGGTAATCACCGTATTCGTTCTGTAGAATAGTAAGAAAACCATAACAATGTTAGATATGTCTAACATATAATATAAAAAAAAGACCATAACTAATGCAGTTTCCATCAAAATAACCTGCCAAACTGGTATATTCCAACCGCGGTAAGCCATCCAAGTAAAATAGTATATGTGATTGTAAGAAGTGCCCATCTATTACCTGCCTCCTGTCTTATAGCGGCAATAGTAGCGATACAGGGCAAATATATGAGAGACATCACCATAAAGGCGAAGGCAGACAGGGGTGTGAAGTGGGTAGAGAGTGCAACAGATAGATTCTCTTCACCGCCGTATAGTGTTCCAAGTGTTCCAACAACCACCTCCTTGGCTACCAGTCCAAATAGGAGTGCCGTCGCCGCTTGCCAGAAGCCGAAGCCCGCTGGAGCAAGCACTGGTGCTAAAAATTTACCTATGTGGGCTATCAGTGTCTCGGAGGAGGCATACTCAGCGCCTAAGGGCATATTCGCCAGAAACCATATTATGACCACCCCGGCGAATATGACTGTCCCCGCCTTCCTCAGAAATAACCTCGTCCTGAACCATGCTGATACAGATATGTTCCTTATGCTGGGGAGTTGGTAGGGTGGTAGTTCAATTATGAGTGGTGCAACCTCTTCCTTGAAGAAGACCGCCTTGAAGACCCTCGCCATAATGATTGCAAGAACTATTCCAATGAGATATAGCGAGAATATCACCCAACCCTCCCTGCCAGCAAAGAATATACCCGTAAATAATAGGTATATGGGAAGACGCGCCGAACAGCTCATCAGCGGATTAATCAGTATAGTGACTATCCTGTCTTTCCTGCTTTCAAGTGTTCTCGTGGCAAGGATGGCAGGGACATTACAGCCAAAACCGAGTATCATAGGTATGAAGCTCTTGCCGTGAAGACCTAATGCGTGCATTATCCTATCCATAACAAATGCCGCTCTTGGCATATAACCCGATTCTTCCATCACGCCGAAGATGAAGTAGAGTATAAAGATGTTAGGCACAAAGACAAGGACACTACCTATACCCGGTATAATGCCCTCTGTTATGAGGGAGTTTATTAGATGGGGTGTGTTGAGGCGATTGAATACTATCTTTAGACCATCTGACAGAGAGGTGATAGCGGTGTCCAAGAGACCACCAATGGGATTTCCGAAAGTGAACACCAGTTGAAAGACAAGCCACATTATTAATAGAAAGATGGGGATACCCAGATATCGGTTAGTAAAGACCCTGTCAAGCATTCTTGTGATGTCAATGCGTCTCTTTACTCCATGCCTTAAATGTGTGCACTCTTTGAAGAGACCATAGATGAAGCCATATCTACTCTCTGCTATAAGGTCTGACAGTTCATCTAACTTCATTCCAGTATTCTCAACTGCCTTCCTGAACTTATTACATAAGGGACTTCTTTCTATCATATCAACGATGTCCGCGTCACCCTCAAGATACTTTGTTGCTATGAAAAGCGGTGGATATGGTGTATCAATTTCTTTTGCGAATTCTGTGAGTTTATTTGTAATACTACTCAGTTTTTTCCCATAATTGATTACTGTGGGTTTTTGTTTTGTGGTAAAACCCTTAACGATTGCATCCTTTAGGTTTTCAATGCCCTGCCCCTTATTTGCGATTGTTGATGCAACACCAACACGGAGAACATTTCCAAGTGTCTCCTCATCAATCTCAAGCCCCCTGTCTCTGGCAATGTCAATCATATTAAGGTCAATTACGACCCTCTGCTCAAGTTCAAGTAGTTGTATGACGAGATTCAAGCCCCTCTCCAGATTAGATGCATCCACAATAACCAGAACGAGGTCGGGCTTCTCCCTAACCAGATACTCTCTCGCAATCCTCTCGTCCAAACTGTATGATGAGAGCGAGTATGTTCCGGGCAGGTCTATGAGATGTATTTTATAGCCCTTGTGCCTTAGAATACCCTCTTTTCGCTCAACGGTGACACCCGGCCAGTTGCCCGTTCTCACATGGGCGCCGGTTAGAGCGTTGAAGATGGTAGATTTGCCTGTATTGGGACTGCCTGCGACTGCAACCGTTATTTCCTTCTCATTATGTTGAGTGGTTTTTTTCATCCACTACTCCCACTGGTTCAACGATTATCCTGTTTGACATACCCATACCTATACCAATGCGGGTGTTGTTCTTAGAGATGATTACTGGTCCTGGTGGTGGGCTTACAATTTCAATGGTGTCTCCGACCATTATGCCCATATCGCGGAGGCGCGCAGATACACGCCTTCCTATAATCTGTCTTATGCGATATAGACCCCTTCTGGTTCTTGAAAGTGGTATCATTTCTCTGCTCCTTCACATAACTTGCACTTATCAGGCATCTTGTTCTCCTTTATGAAATAATGTAGATTCTCAAGCCATATGGGTTTATCAAGGTGGCAGGCGGTAATAAACCCTATAAGTTTTGTAATTCTTTCTAATGTCTCTTTGCTCAAATGGTGCTCCATTGCGCAGGCATCATTCTCAGCAATCTCATAGGGTATTTTAAGGACTTCAGAAAGGAGCTTATAGAGAATCTTGTGCCGTCTATAGACCTCCTCTGCGACCTGTTCACCCTCTCTGGTCAGTTTAGTGTAGCCATAGTGTTCGTGATTCACCAAGCCCTTATCAGTAAGTGATTTTATGGCGCTTACAACAGACGATGTTTTCACATTTAGGGCTTTGGCTATGTCCTTTACCCTGACTATACCCTTCTCATCTCTTATCTTGAGTATTGCCTCAAGGTAGTCCTCAAGGCTTGCTGTCAGTTTTCTTTCCATCTCTAGTTCAAGTGGTGATAATAATATTTCAAATACCTAATAATGTTAGGTCATCCTAACATACTATCTTAGTTTGTCAAGTATTTTTATTTGGTTTTTATTAATTATTTTGTATAGTTTTTTGGGGAGGTATTTAATATGAGTAAATATGTGACATATATTGCTTTCATATCATTGTCCGCTATACTGTTCTTATTCACATCATCAAGTTTAGCATCTGGGGGTGAGCCATACTATGAGCCGGGTGAGATAGTCCCAACACCTGTTCCAGTGGAGGTTGTAAAGAGAGCGGTGATGGCTGATT
>QMNJ01000174.1 GCA_003647715.1 Candidatus Coatesiibacteriota bacterium | reverse complement strand
GCATCATAAAACTTCTTACCCATCCCTACTTCCTGGCTACCCTGACCTGGAAATAAGAAGTATATCTTCTTCTCTGCCATAATAACCACCTAATAAGAAATACCGGGTTATTTTTACCATTTCAGAACGACTGACCCCCAGGTGAAGCCAGCACCAAAAGCTACAAGAAGTATATAATCACCTTCTTTTATCTTGCCCTTCTGATATGCCTCCGCCAGACAGATTGGTATGGTGCCCGCAGATGTATTACCATATCTATCAAGGTTTATATAGACCTTCTCGTCTGGAAGCCCTACTCTCTTCTGAACCCCCCTGATTATCCTTAAGTTCGCCTGGTGGGCAATTAAAAGTGAAACATCATCTCTATTGATACCAGCCATCTCTATTGCCTTCACAGCCGATTCGTTCATACACCTCACTGCATTCTTGAAGACCTCGTTGCCCTCCATCTTGATATAGTGGAGTCGCTTCTCAAGTGATTCCTTGCTCGCCGGTATCCGTGAACCGCCTGCAGGCATCATAAGCAGTTCTCCAAGTGTGCCATCTGCCTTTATGTAACTGGAGATTATACCCCTATCATCTTTTCCATCGTATGCACTTACCACACTGGCACCTCCACCATCCCCAAAGAGCACACAGGTGTTCCTGTCTGTCATATCCATTATCTTAGAGAGTGTCTCTACCCCTATGACCAGAATATGCTTCATCTTGCCATTTTCTATGAATTGTTGCGCTATTGTAAGACCATATATGAAGCCGGTGCAGCCGGCGGAGAAGTCAAATGCAGCGGCATTCTTCGCTCCTATATTCGCCTGGACTATACAAGCGGTGGATGGAAAAAACATATCAGGGGTTACCGTTCCAACCACAATCATATCTATGTCCTCAGGACTAATTCCAGCCATCTCAATCGCCTGCTTCGCTGCTTTGGTCGCAATGTCAGATGATGCGGTATTCTCGTCTGCAAATCGCCTCTCCACTATGCCCGAGCGTGTTCTTATCCACTCGTCGCTTGTGTCAACCAGTTTCTCCAGGTCAAAGTTGGTAACCACCCTCTCAGGAACACTAAAGCCAACTCCTGAAATTATCGCTCTCAAGACGGACCTCCTGTTAAATAATAATAACCTAAAAAATCTTATTTTATATTCTGGCAATACTAATAAAATCTCTCTTACTTATCAAGATTTTTAGATAAACGCCTCTCTATAGCTTGGCTTTCTCTTTTGTGTTTACTAATTATACTTTTCTGGTATCCTTATCCTGAATTCATCTATGGGCTCAGGAGAGAGAACTCTCATTATAATATTTCTTTTTACACTCGTTCTCATCAACCCGATGATAAGGGGTGATGGGTGGGGTTATTTCTCGCATTTGAGGTCAATGGTCGTAGATTTTGACCTTGATTATTCCAATGAGTATGAGCACGCAAATCCGAAGTTCAAGGAGACCGCAGGAAAACTCCCGCCCACAGAGCTCGGTAGAACCAGAAATGTCTGGCCAATAGGGTGCTCACTACTATGGATGCCTTTCTACATACCCACCCACCTTGTGATAACATTCTTGAAGGCGCTGGGGTTCGGTATCTCAAATGATGGCTATGGTCTGCCCTATAGAATTTCAATCGCACTATCATCCGCTCTAATCGCCTTCGCAGGGCTCTTCCTATCATACCGCATCGCCAGCAGGTTGATAGATGAGAAAGGCGCCCTTATCTCTACTATCACCATCTGGTTCGCATCATCACTGCCCGCTTATATGTATTTTCACCCCTCACACTCCCATGCCTGCACGGTCTTCACATCAGCACTCCTGTTCTATCTGCTCCTTGACGCAAAAGAGAAAGGAGACAGTCATAGACGGTGGTTCCTCATTGGCGCAGTTGTCGGTCTCGCCACAATGGTGCGACTTGCCGATTCGGTTCTTATCGCCTCTGCACTCACTATCCTTGTATGGAGAGCGGTGAAGGATAGGGGATGGGGGCGATATGCACTCAATCTCATCCTCCTCATCGCCGGTTTTATGGTCGCTATGATTCCGCAGTTCATAGTATGGAGGCGTCTAAATGGCTCTTTCTTTACCACCGGTTATGAGTATTTCCCCTTTGATTTTAAAAGTCCGCATATATGGGGCGTCCTGTTCTCTACCTACCATGGTATATTCTCCTGGACACCTGTTCTACTCATTGCTGTAGCAGGACTCATCATCGCAATAGTTCGCATTAGAGAGCGTTTTTTCTATATTGTTGCACTTCTCCCCTTCGCCTGTTTTACCTACATTCAGGCGTCGTATCATGACTGGCATCAGGTATCTTCATTTGGGGGGCGGGCGTTCATCACCTATACTCCGGTGTTCATCCTTGGTCTCGCCTTCATAATATCGCAGGTTCTCAGGTGGGTCAGATTGCGGTGGATAGTAATTGTATCTGCGGTGCTGATAGTGTGGAATCTGGGGCTTTTGTTTCAGTTTGCCATCGGGATGATACCGAGGGATGCCCCGATATCGTTCAGGGAGGTGGTGGTGAACTATAGGGATATACCAGTGGAGGCATATAATTTCGTGAGGGACTATTTCAGCGGGCGTAGTGAACTGAGAGAGCGGTTCTATTATGATGAGTGATGTAAATTTTTATATTGACAGATAGAGAATAGAATATTATATTTTATTTGTTGTTTAATTTATAGACCAATAACAATATCAGTTCAGGGGGTAGAGATTATGAGAATGAGAAGGTTGTTTACTAAAACACTACCTACCTACCTACCTACCTACCTATCGAGTAGTTTTATCAATCGCCTTAATCCTTAGCATACTTATTCCAGCCATGTCGCACTCCGATAACAGGAGGTGGGTATCATTTAATGAGGGTTTTGATTTTAGAGAAGAGGGAACACCGCCGGAGATAACTATCATAGAATCAAATGAACAGCACACACTTTTGGAGATAACAATTCCAGGTATGTGGGTAGAGGACATAGTAGGACCTGATGGATATACATATCAGGTGATTGAGATGCCTGGTTATGCTACAACAAGTGATATTGGCTTACCACAACTGCCATTGTTAATGGGAGTGCTTGGTATGCCTGATGATGCTGAAGTGGTTATGAATATTGTAGAGACGGATGTGGTAACATTGCCTGATGATTATTATATATGGCCATTTCAGAAACCATTATATGCAGGAGAGGAATGGGAGTTTGAGAAGGACGAGGAGTTCTATGGCAGTGATGAGTGGTATCCAATAGATAAAGGATATGTAGGTGAACCGGGTATATTCAAGTATTTCACCGTTGACAATGTTGGTTATACACCGTTTGAGTTCAACCCTGCACTTCAGCAGTTGAAGGTAAACCCGTATATAAAGATGGATGTTGTTTATCTTAATGGTGGAACGATTCAAACAGCCACAATGGAGAGTTCTATGGCAGAGTTAATGAGAGAGACGATATGGAACTTTGATGAACTGCCTTATGTTGAGGATGATAATACACCTGTTTATTATCTGATACTTGTTCCTTATGAATTTAGAGATCAAACATTGGTATTTGCGAAATGGCTAGAAAGTCAGTATCCTTATGATATATGGGTTAAAACTATACCAAGCAATATATCATAT
>QMNJ01000173.1 GCA_003647715.1 Candidatus Coatesiibacteriota bacterium | reverse complement strand
TTCTCCTCACTCTGAAATACCATAGAAAATGTCAAACTCCTGTATCCATTTGGGACCTCTCTACCTTCATAAACATCATACAAAGTAATATCTTTTATTAGACGGTTAGATGCTTTAATTATGGTATTTATTATGTCGCCTGCTTTGATGGTGTTCCGAGCAAGAATTGAGAGGTCTCTGAATACTGCTGGGAACTGGGATGGCGGTACATACATCCTGGTTTTCTTCTCTTTCTCTATCAGCGGTTGAACTGAAATCTCCGAAATATATATGGCATCACCCACCTTGAAAGTGTTTGTTATGGTCTCTTTTAGTTTTCCTATATGCCCGATGGTTGTATCGTTTAACTTGATAGCAAGACAACTTCCTCCTTCCATCAATATGTGAGACGATTCGTAAAAATTATATTCACTTATATTCAGGTCGTTTAATAATACCTCTATCATACCCTTGAGGTGATAAATTGTGTATTTCTCATCCGTGGTAAGCCAATTTCTTGGGGTTGCTCTACCATATAGCACTATGCCAAGTTTCGCCTCCTCAATCTTCTCACCTTTCTCACGATAATAAACATTTGCTATCTCATATAGAGAGACACTGTCAATGTTCCTTCTGTGGTTATATACCACCGCCTCAATGAGTGACGGCAGAAGTGAATCTCTCAGGTATGCCATATCCTCACTGACGGGATTCTTCACCTTTATGAGGTTTTTCGTCTCAGATGGCTTTATCCCCAGAGAAGTGAGACGACGCTCACCTGTGAATGATAGAGTAAGGGTTTCAGAGAGACCCATACGGTTTAGTATCTCCCTTAAGCGGTTGCCGAAGTTAAATAATTCTTCGTGCTCGGGCGGTTTAAATGGACCCTCGGGCATAGTAGATTCTATATTCTCATAACCCATAAGGCGGACAACCTCTTCAACGATATCCGCCTTCCTCGTCAAGTCGGGTCTGTAGTCAGGAATAGTTATAATCGCATTATCACCACTGGTTATCGTCTCAAGACCCAGGTAGTTCATCTTCTTAAATATTTCGTCGTATTCTGGCTCCTGACCAATAAGGGCTGATATATCACTGAGATTGACATTTATCTGCTGTTTCTTATGTCCTTTCCCTGTGTCTAATGGTTTTGATATATCTCTTATTGCGTCATTTTCCAGGAGTAGTTTAAGCGCCCTTCTGGCGCCAATATCGGGGCTTGAATAGCCCACCATCCGCTCAAATCGGTGAGAAGATGGGCTTACTATTCTTTGCCTCTTGCTTGTTAATCTTATAGAGCGATAGTTGAAGGTGGCACTCTCAAGGAGAACTCTTTTTGTCTCTGGGCTTACTTCTGTTTCAATACCACCCATAATGCCGGCTATCGCCACCGGCTTCTCGCTATCAGCAATTACTAAATCTTCATTTGATAGAGAGACCTCTCTTCCATCTATCAGAACTATACTCTCGCCCATCTCTGCATTTCTTACTATGATTCTTTCTCCTGAGAGTTTATCAAGGTCAAAGGCATGGAGGGGTTGTCCCATCTCAATAAGGACATAGTTGGTGATGTCCACGACTATGTTCACTGACCTCAGACCACAGGCATCCAGGCGATATGCGATTATGTCGGGTGTCTTCTTGTTTATATCTATTTCAAATGTCCAGCCGATATATCTTGGACAGCCCTTTGTGTTCAGTACTTTTATATTAGGAGGGTGTTTTGCTCCCTCGCCTTTGAACAACGGTGTCTCCCTCAAGGGGAGTGCATAGTATGCGCTCAGTTCCCTGGCGATACCTTTCACTGAAAGGCAGTCGCCCCGGTTAGGGGTTATGCTTATATCAAGTATGGTGTCACCATCACCCCAGGGCTCATACCCCTCCACCTCAAGACCAAGCATGGTGAGGGCTTCGCCTACCTCCTCTGGACTCCTATCAATATCAACAAAATTTCTTATCCAACTTATGGGTATTCTCATATCTATCTAAAGACCGGTTAAAAACCTTACACCGCTCTGGTAGAAGACCCTGATGTCATCTATCTTATGTCTCGCCATAGCGATACGTTCTATGCCCATACCAAAGGCGAAACCACTTACATCATATCTATCATAACCCACACTCTCAAAGACATAGGGGTGAACCAATCCTGCACCCAATATCTCAATCCAGCCAGTATAACCACAGACATTGCAACCCCTTCCCCTACAATGAGGGCACTCAACATCCATCTCTGCAGACGGCTCGGTGAAGGGGAAGAATGAGGGTCTGAACCTTGTCTTTAAGTCCTTGCTGAACAACCTCTTCGCCACATATTCAAGTATGCCCTTTAGGTCAGAGAATCTTACCCCCTTATCTACCATCAGACCCTCCAACTGATAGAACATAGGCAGATGTGATGCATCTATATTCTCCTCACGGTAAACCCTGCCAGGTGCTATCATCCTGATTGGGGGCTTATGTGTCTCCATATATCTTATCTGGACGGGGGAGGTGTGGGTTCTCAGAAGGGTTCCATCCACCAGATACAGGGTGTCCTGGATGTCGCGAGCGGGGTGGTCATCGGGCATATTCAGTGCCTCAAAGTTGTAGTATGGGGTTTCAATCTCACATCCAAGCGCCACTTCAAATCCCACGCGCTCAAGAAGAGAGACAATCTCATTAGTGGTTCTGGTGATAATGTGAGACCTCCCGATGCGATATGGTCTTGTTGGTAAGGTGAGGTCAGGGCTGGTTGAAACAGAGCTCTTTATCACCCTGTTAATACTCTCGGAGGTGGCTTTCTCCAGTTCCTCTCTTACCTTGTTGGCTAAACTACCGATTAATGGTCTCTCGTCAGGCGGGATGTCCTTGATAGAACGAAGAATAGAATTAAGACGACTCTTTCTACCCAGATACCTGTGTCTTATATCTTTTATATCTCTCTCTGTCTCTGCAATGGTGAGCTCGGAGAGGCATGACTGCTTTATGGCTTCAATCTCTTTCTTTAAATCAGCCATAATTGTAGAGTCCTGGGGGTCAATTAGATGTTCTCTTTTACATTAACGATGATTGCGGATAGCGACTCTGGGTGGTTCTCCGCCAGGTCTGCGAGAATCTTTCTGTTTATTGTTATGCCCTGCTTTTTTGCTTCGCCAATGAACCTGCTGTATGATATGCCCTCTTTCCTGCAGGCGGCATTTATACGCACAATCCATAATCTCCTGAATAGACGGCGCCTCATCCTGCGATGTCTATACTGGTGCTGAAGGGCTTTGACCACTGCATCTTTGGCGGTCTTGAACAGTTTACTCCTCCCACCGCGGAAGCCCTTCGCCATCCTGAGTATCTTCTTTCTCCTTCTCCTGCGTGCTACTGAATGTCTTGTCCTTGGCATGTCCTACTCCAAATTAAGTGTTAGGTAGTAGTCGTTTGACCATCTTAATGTTGTGCTTGTGAACAGGGACCTCCCTTCTGAGGTTCCTCTTCCTTGTGGATGACTTCTTTGTTTTAAGGTGAAGACCACCAGGTTTTCTCCGCATAAACTTGCCTGTTCCGGTCTTCTTGAACCTCACAACTGCTGACTTTCTTGTCTTTATCTTTGGCATATAAACCGCCTTCAATGCTGTAAGTTATATTACATTTAGTATCAAATAGAGATAGTA
>QMNJ01000172.1 GCA_003647715.1 Candidatus Coatesiibacteriota bacterium | reverse complement strand
CACATAATTAAACTGGAGGCTATCGACGATAGAGGCATATCAGGTAGTGATGAAATACAGATTAAGGTTATAATTCCAAAGCCAATACCGTAATGTATTTATATATGTTTGCACAATCTTTAAATAAGGAGGTGTCAATTTGAAAAAAATAATCTTAACATTAGCGATTCTTCTCTCTATTGTTGGGTTTCAAGGTATTGCTTTAGCGGTAGTTGAAGATGTGGATTGTTTCCAATATTATAAATTCGGTGGCATTGAGTTCAATGAATTATATCCCGAAAAGGTTTCGTATTCTCCTGGAGATAAGGTAAAGGTTAGTTATGAACTAAATAATCTTCTCGGACATCCAGTGGTTCATGGCGAGGTAAAGGCTCAGGTTTTATACAGGGGATTAAAGGATATTGATAGAACTGAGGGAGATGACATAATAGACGAATTCTTCGTTGTGAGGGATTTGAATCTAAAGGCGAATGATACATATTCTGATGAATTTGAGTGGTTAGTTCCTAAAAATGCAAAATCAGGCGTATATGTCGTAAATCTATATTTCCTGGTAAAAGACAAATTCAGCCTATCTGGACTAAGTTTTATGACATCTGTCCCTGGAAGAACAACCACCTTTGAGGTAGTTAATCCTAATGGCTATAGAATCTCGTTTGATAAAAACAATACGTTCATAAATGATAAAAGATATCTGTTTAGAGCATCTACACCATCCTTTGATCCTGGAACTTTAGTTAAGATAAAGACAGAACTCTTAAATGAGGGTGAGCAGGAGAATATTAGGATAAGATATGATCTCTATCTGTGGGATGACATCGATGAATCCTCGAGGATAGATAGATTTACGAAAGAAGAAACAATCAACGTTCCTAAGGGATTAAAAAGCATAGAATATGCACTGGCAGATCTGCCCGCTGGTGTATATGTGGCTAGATTTACGGCAACATCTGGGGATACAAAGTCTATATTAAAGGTCAGGTTTCTGATGAAAGGAGTTAAAGGAAAAATCATCTATCTGGGATTGGATCATTTCCCATTGCTAAAGGGAGACAATACTACGGTATTTTTCTGTATTGAGAACTCTGCCGCACATGCTGGGGATCTATCCGCAAGATTTGTTGGTAGAGGTAATGTTAGAATAATCGACTCTGAGGGGAATTTGATATTAGATGAAAGCTATGGTCCAGAGAATGTTACGCCAATAATCGAGGGTAAGAAGATTGAGTTTACCTATCCCAAGGATATGAGAAAGCTCACCCTGAAGGCAGATCTCTATGACGATAAAGGCATATTGATGGATGATGTGGAGTTGATTTATGATTACTCCAAATTCTTAAACATTAAGAGGAATTTTGAGCTGACAACCCTTAAGGATGGAAAAGAATCCACAACATTCCTTATAGGAGATCCAATTTCTTGGGTTCTTAGATATGAGGATGAATTTAAAGATCCGATAGATGGAGAGGTTATTATCTACTTAGTTGCACCGGATGGAAAAGTCGTTCACATGGATAAGAAAGCCATTCATGGAGCCTTGGACGGATTAATACGGACTGATGGATTAGATGGAGGAGAGTATGAACTTAAAGCCATTGAACCTAAGGAACATCTCAAGACCGTAAAGCTCATAAACATAGCTGGGAGGACAACAACCACAACCATATCGGTAACGACAACTATGGAGGAAATAAAACCAGAGAGAGAAGCACCTGGTTATCTGTGGTTGATTGGAATAGCTATGGTGATAATAATTATCGCTGTAATGATATGGGGAAGAAAAAGATGAAGGGGAAAATTTTGTTGATTGGGTTGTGTATTTTAATGCTAACTGGATCTGGATGCTGTATAGATGGTAGATTCACATTCGCACCTGTAAACTATGGCTGGGGCTGGGTTCCCTGGGCGTGTATTATGGAGGAAGGAGGTAGTTTTTCATTCAATACTCATCCTTCACATGTGCCAGATACCTGGTCAGCATGGTACAAAGCAGGATTTACGGAGCCCCGTCAGATTTATTCCTGTTTTGGTAGTCTGAAGTGTAATACCTCAATTCGTGATTGTCCCTTTGAGTATAGTAGTCAATGGGGCTGGTATCAGTGCTCACCAGAATCGATAAGGTGGCCCAGCTTTCCAGATCATTTGTTTATTGATGTTATAATACCTGAAGATATCAAATTGGTCACTTCTGATAACTATGTTGTAGAAAATACACTCTGTGTTGGGGATAAATTTAGATTGGTCAGGGGGAGGGATATTGGCGAATGGATAGTCAGAGGTGGTGATATAGACACACCACCCATATATTGGGTTGATGATGTTGAGAAATTATTTTTGGACATGATGGCCTATCATGATAGCACTTTTACGAGAAGTGAGGACATCCACAAGGAGCTATATTGTCCAGATGGTTATGTTGATCCAGTGTTCAATATCCCAGTCTATAGCATAAGCACTCCGGGATTAAGTGATATATTCGCTAATATCCATATTGGTAGTATCGTATGTAGTGTTAAGGAAAAAGAAATTGACGTCCCGAGTTCACTTAAGAAGAGTGGGGATTATTATGAAGCCACTGACAGTGGGGATACTACCTTTAATGCAGAATTTGTAGTGGAGTGTATGGATTATTATTTCGCTGGCGCTTGGTCAAATTATCTACGTGATTGCATTCAATTGAGAGATATGAGTAAATGTGATCTTTATCTATTTCGTGTTCCGACGATTATAAAAAATGGTCCTGAAGATCGCATCGATGTGGAGATAGCGAGAGGTTCATGCTCGGCCCCAGTTCATATGTATAGAAGTTATAACTCAATAGAGGATTTCTTCAGGGTGGGGGTAATGAATTTCACGAGAGAAATACGGATAGAGAAGCGCGTAGATCCTCCAAGTATAAGTATCTCATCATTTATAGGCTCTGTAGTTTTTGGGGAAACAAGCACGGTTAGATTGCTTATCAGGAATGAGGGGGAAGTGGATATAACAATTAAGGACATTACATGCAATGTAGACTATGAATTCTTAGCATGTGATAAACCCTCTTTAAAGCCCAACGAAGAGGCAGAATGCCTCCTATCAGTTGTTCCTAAGCCAGATTCCGGGATTTCAGCCTCCGTGAAATATGAATACGAGAGCTGTGGAAGATCTATTGAATTAAGTGGTGATGAAACAATAGTAGATTTAGTGAAAATACAACCGCACAGATCAGCACAGGTCTCCAGGATGGATGTCCACGGCGATTGTACAAATACATATTATGCATGTTATACTCCTGATAAAGATGGAAAACTAAGTGTTGGTTATAATTGCTTCAACAGGGATCCATACTTCATTCCCGGAAATGAAAGATTCGATTTCGAGTTTGATATATCCTCTTTGCCTGAAAATGTAGACATTCTGAGCGCTAAGGTATATCTAAATGCCATTAATGTCAATAAACCACAGGATGTTATGATTTATGGCATCGATAATGAATGGATTCCAAAGGCGTGTACCCCTGGTGGAGATATATGTGGTCCAACATATTGTAAGGATGAATGTTCTTCACTATATAATATCGGCGCTAATGTTATATCTAAGATACACATAGACAGTAGTGGATGGCACTCCTTTGATGTGACCGAATTTATGAGATCAGAGT
>QMNJ01000171.1 GCA_003647715.1 Candidatus Coatesiibacteriota bacterium | reverse complement strand
GTTAACATATATAAATTATATGATTCATTATATAATCAATAGAATTTTCAATCTACTGCCCATTCATTTATTGTATTATATCATCAATGAATATAAACATTCCATATGGAAGAGATGTCATAAGCATTGATATTGATTCTAAGTTGATAGATGAGATAATAAAACCAAGTCCGCTTTCAGGAACATCAATTACCCAACGGGATATAGCATCAGATGAAAAACTTATTGCAATGGCAAATGACTTCTTGAAGGGCAAAGAACCCACACTCATTGTGATTAACGACCATACAAGACCAACTCCATCAGGAGTAATCATTAACACCATCAGACCCCTACTGAGAAATTCAGAAGACACCGTATTTATTGCTACTGGAACACACAGACCAAGCACAGAATATGAATTGGGGGTAATTTTAGGAGATAGCTTTGATGTGTTTAGAATGAGAATAATACAGAATGATTGTAAGAACGACGAATTCAACAACCTTGGCTGGACCTCCTATGGAACCGAGGTTCTTATCAATAATGTTTTCGAGAGATTTCATAAGATATTTACAATAGGTTCGGTTGAACCGCACTACTTCGCCGGTTTCACCGGTGGAAGAAAATCATTCCTCCCCGGCGCAAGCTCTTTTATCTCAATTGAGAAGAACCACTCTCACGCCCTATCAAAAAACGCTCTCCCCCTTTCACTTTCAGGTAATCCAGTGAATGAAGATATGACAGAATTTTCCAGGTTCATTACCCACAGATGGGATGTATTCTCAGTCCAGGTAGTTCTTGACCGGGATAGGAGCATTTATTCAATACATTACGGAGATATATACAGTTCATTTACAGAAGCGGTAGATGATGCCCTTTCAGTATATTCAAGGGAACTGAGTAAGAAATACAGCGTGGTAGTAGCAATCGCAATGCCACCACTTGACATCAACCTCTATCAATCGCTCAAGGCAGTTGAGAATACTATATCTGTGGTAGAAGACGGTGGAGTTATCATACTTATCTCACCATGCAGGGAGGGGGTAGGTGAGGAGAATTTCTACAATCTAATGTCTTCAAACAGACCGAAGGAGGACATACTCGCTGAGATAAGGGCAAACTACACATTTGGCTCACACAAATCGGCGAGGTTGATTGAGATAATGAAGAAACACCAGATATGGTTATATTCAGACCTAGACCCTCAGGTGGTATCCAAGGTAGGTTTCAAACCCATAGATGACTTAAAATCAGCCATAAATGATGCAATATCAATCACCGATTGCAAATCAAATGTCCTTGTCGTAAATGATGCAACGGTTATGGTTCCAACCATCAAATAATACATATAATTTTTATATTTTGACATCTTGCTTTTTGATGTTATGATGTTATATTCACCTGATAAATGAGAATGACTAGTGAGGTGTTAGAGATGGACATCATAAGAGAGGTAGAGGAAAAGCTCAAGCCGAGAGATATTGACTATGAATTCAATGTGGGAGACACAGTCAGATTAGAGTTTAAGATTATAGAGGGCAACAAAGAACGAATTCAGCCCTTTGAAGGTATTTGCATATCAAAACGCGGAAACGGTCTCAGGTCTATGTTCACCCTAAGGAAGATATCCTCAAACATAGGTGTGGAGAGGACCTTCCCGCTGTATTCACCGAGGATATCATCACTAAAGGTGGTGAGAAAAGGCAGGAAGAGAAGAGCCAAACTTTACTACCTGAGACACAAGGTGGGAAAGAAAGCGACTGTAAAGGAGGCAAGATACAGCCCCAAGCAGAGGGAAAGAATAGATGGCTCCTAACCTTTCCTTTGAGAGAGAACTATTCAATAAAGGTTATCTCTATGTTGCGGGAGTGGACGAATGCGGTAGGGGATGTATTGCGGGTCCTGTCCTCGCATGTGCAGTAGTTCTATATCTTCCCGACCATCTCAATAACCCCATTGAAGGCGTAGATGATTCCAAGAAGCTCACGAGTAAAGCGAGAGAGAAGTTATTCCCCATAATCGCTAAAAGGGCTATTGATTTTCGTTTCGGTTGCGTTAAGAGGTCTGAGATTGACAGATACAATATATTAAATGCCTCACTGAGAACTATGAGCAAGGCGGTGATGAATCTGAAACACAAGCCCGATATAGTAGTTGCAGATGGGAGGTTCAAACCTAAATGCGAATATAAAACCAAAAACCTCATCAAAGCAGATTCAATTTCATATACAGTGGCAACCGCATCAATACTGTGCAAAGTGATGAGAGACAGAATTATGGTCTCTCTTGCGAAGAGATACCCATTTTATGGCTGGGAGAGAAATATGGGCTATTCCACTTCATACCATAAAATTGCACTCCTCTCTTATGGTGTCTCACCCCAGCACAGAGCATCATTCAAGCCAATTAGAGATATAAAACACCTCATTTCCGAAAATAGCAATAGAGAAGAATTCATATTTGACCCACAATCAATAACAACCCATAGTGCAGACCAACTATCATAAATTGAATGCCAGAAAATATTTCATATTCAAAGAAGACAGGTAGTATTGGAGAGGATGCAGTATGCGACCTTTTGATATCTAAGGGTATAGAGATATTGTCAAGAAATTATAAGGCTGAGGGCGGTGAGATAGACATTATTGGAACAGATGGCGAGGTCCTGATAATCTGTGAGGTAAAAACGGTGTCAGAAAAGAGCAACCGGAACATGCTTGATTATATAGATAGAAAACAGTGGGAGAGGATAATAAAAACCGCTGAGTTATATATGGCTGAAAACTTTGAGGAGGAGAGACCTATAAGATATGACCTCGCCCTGGTAAAAATTAAAGGACAAACTGATTATGAAATAGAGTATCTTCAGTCATTTTTTACAACCGACTACCTATAATCTTCATATCAAATGAATATGTCAATACTTCCCGAAACAAGACAGTGTTCTTTTTCCTCACAATTTAGTATTAAAGCCCCATCCTCCCTAAACCCTGAAATTGTCCCAGTCAACTCGTAGTGATTATCATACCATCTAACCCGCCTACCAACTAAGCAGTCCTTACCAAAGAGTAGCGCCCTTATGTTAAGTGAACCATCCCTCAAACTATCTAATATGAACTCTAGATTGTTCAATATCTCAGATATTAAGGTATCCCGCTCAACGAAAGCATCTGTAATCTCTGCCAGAGAGATAATATTTGCACCAAGTTCAATAGGAATATCTACATCCGAAAGGTCTGTATTAACACCTATACCACAAATGACATACTTTTCAAGGTCTCTACCAATGACACTCTCAAGGAGTATCCCAGCGAGTTTCCTGTTTTCATATATCAGGTCATTGGGCCATTTTATGGTCAAATCAATATTGTAAAGGGACTTTATGGCATCATATATGCAGGAGGCAACCGCAAGGGAAAGTGCAGGTGAATCACCACTCAACCTAATATCGCCAATCATCAATGACATCCACACCCCACTTCCCCTAGGCGAGAACCACCTTCTGCCAAACCTCCCCCTCCCCCTTGTCTGCTCATCTGCAACAACAACCAGACCCCTCTCAGGGCTTGTTCTTGCAATTCCAATAAGATAGTCACTTGTGGAATCAATGGTATCAAATACCCTTATGCTCTTACCAAGCCAGCGTGTGTTCAATCGCTTAACT
>QMNJ01000170.1 GCA_003647715.1 Candidatus Coatesiibacteriota bacterium | reverse complement strand
TTTCGGAAGTTAGAGAAAGACCCTTCGACGGAATAACCACGGCACTAATGATGGTTGCCTCAATCTCACAGACGCAGTTGTTTGGGAATATGACAATCGGCAACATAACAGCCTTCTTTAAGGCCTTACTACCGGACCTTATGGGTCTGGATAGAACACCATCCCTAGAGGAATGTCTAAACATGATACTTGAAGCGCTAGGCGGTTTAAATCCGAAAATAAAGGAGACAGTATCAACAGTATTTGAGTTTCTATACAACATAAGGGAGATTATGAGAAATGGAGTTAAGTGGTTTACTACGAAAGTACTGGACTGGGTTGCTGGATATATATCGGACTTTGTTTCGGACCTCATTGGAGACTTGGAGGACCTAATAGATCAGTATACATTCTATGAGTTGGAGGGAGACATGAATTTTGGCTTTGCTGGACTAGACATGTTAACATTTTCCTACTATTTGAAGATAGATGCTGGTCTTGATATTGACGAAACTGGTCTTTGTGAGGAAATTAAAGACATGGTGGTTAAAGGAAAATATATGGACTTTACGAATTCAATAAAGGTTTTTGAGACAATAATTGACCATATAACAATAACACCAATAATAGAGGCAAGCATAAAGCTAGGCTCAATGATGACAAATACAGATCTGTTGGGAACAATATTAGACATGCTGGGTGCCGAGGTACAAATACAGGGAGAGGCAAGATTCAAGCTTGTACTGTTCTCGTTTAAGTCAGGAACATTTGATATGAGTGAGTTCTTGGACCTAAAGGAGTGGTACCTAATGTTCTCACTATCTATATCGAAGACATTCTCTATATTTGATCTTATCGGGGCTCCTAGTGTTGCATCAGTAGCAGAAGATCTTGGTCTAGATCTAATAACAGTCACACTAACAATAGGATTTAAGCTGGAGATAAATCTTGGTTCAGAATCCGAGAGCAGTGGGGTTCACTCAATACTCTCACTGGAAATAACCGTGGCTGGAACCCTACATATAGGAATAGATGTTGCGATTGCGGAAGTATCATTAGACTTTACACTGTCGATTTCATTCACATTTACGGTGGATACGTCGAAACCAGATCCATTGACATTCCAAATAAAGGTAGAGTATAAACTAAAGATACACGCGGAATTCCTATTTGTTGGAAAGACATGGAACTTTGGGGGAACAATATATACATATACATTCCCAGAAGGTTCAGAAACGCCGCAGGATCATGCTGGAGGATTTGATGAAGATGGGGATGGCTTACCAGACACATTTGAAATGGAGAACTTTGGTTTTGCACCAACAAGAAGTGATACTGATGGTGATGGATTAGGAGATAATGAAGAGCTTAATGCGTATGGAACAGATCCACTAGATCCAGATACTGATGGTGATGGATTAACTGATTATGAAGAGATAATTACATATGGTACGAATCCATTTATGAGGGATACTGATGGTGATAGACTTACAGATTATGAGGAGACAAAGATATATGGCACTGATCCGCATGAAGTAGATACAGATGGTGATGGATTGGACGATCATTTTGAGGTCCACTATACGTGGGATATAAGCAATGTTACAATAAGCATTACTGGCGTAATCATTGGAGGAGAGACATATTATGACCATACAGATCCTCTAAACCCAGACACTGATGGCGATGGTCTATTGGACGGGCAAGAAGGACCTCTAGGAGGATACTATCTTCCATTTGCATATGACTTTGGCGATCATCCAATAATATTCAACTATGGATATACTCACCCGTTGGATAATGATACTGATGACGACTCATTTATGCAGGAAACGGATGGAACAATATCGGAACCAAGAACATTTTTGATGTCGATGACAGATAAGGATGAAATAGATGGAATAACAGTTGTGTATATTGATCCTGAAGAGGGACCAGAACTAAGAACATTTAGGACAAACCCAATATGCCCAGATTCGGACCAAGATACAGGTAGCTCATCTATCCTATTAAGTGATGGATATGAACTCTCTAGAACACCACCAACAGATCCATTAAACAATGATTGTGATGGAGATGGAATAATTGATGGAAACGAGGGTACATCATCACCATATTCAAACAAGACGGATCCTCTAAATCCAGATACAGATGGAGATGGATTGGGCGATATGCAGGAGATAGTTCTATGTCTAGACCCCGGAAACCCAGATACAGATGGAGATATGGTTTCTGATGGCGATGAATTTTTGAAATTTGGCACGAACCCGAGACTTTGGGATAGTGACAATGATAGGCTTAGTGATGGAGAAGAATTGTTCTATTGGCATTCTAATCCTATGATTAAGGATAGTGACAATGATGGAATAAGCGATGGTGATGAGGTCCTAATATACTTCTCGGATCCAATGGATGAGGATTCTGATAATGATAATCTCACGGATCCAATGGAGATATTCGTATATCATACAAATCCCCTTGAGGCTGACAGCGACTATGATGGAATAGTTGATGGGGAAGAAATATTCTTATACGGCACAAATCCACTCGACTGGGATAGTGATGACGACTCAATACTATATCCCAATGAGACTGGAGGCATAACATGGTCCATGAGTGATTATAGGGAAGTGATAGTCTTTGGGACGGATCCGCTTGATTCAGATACAGATAACGATGGGATCTCTGATGCACTTGAGACCTATATTTCCAGTGGAACAATACCAAACTTCAACCCAATAAACGTAGATGCTACGGATCCAGATACCGATGATGATGGACTATTAGATGGCGTTGAGCTTTATGTAAAGAATGCTAGCGACATAATTTATCCATACGTCAGCTACTATATTACATATCCGCTAAACTCGTCGCCCTTATCAAGCGATACTGATGGAGATGGAGTGGATGATTATCGTGAGATAATAATATATGCCTCTAACGCAAATATGACTGATACTGATAAGGATGGCTTAACGGACTACGAAGAAATAGTAGAATACAATACAAGCCCCATTTTCTGGGATACAGACAAGGATAATATATCCGATTATGATGAGGTCCACGGATTTACGGCTTCGGCTGGCTATAAATATCCATGGATCAAAGTTCCATACGTTACAGATCCAGCAGACCCAGACACAGATGACGATCTATTACCAGATGGATATGAAGTACAGATACTCAAGTCTAATCCAAGGAGAGAGGATGAGAATGACAACGACATACTGGATGGATTAGAATTCGACACAGATGAAGATGGTCTTGCTGATGGATTGGAGTTCTATGTATACAATACCTCTATGTATCCCGGCGGTGGGCCCCTTAATCCCGATTCCGATATGGACGGCCTTAGCGATGGTTCAGAAGTTTATATCTATGGAACCGATCCAGCAGATCCAGATACTGATGATGATGGTATTCTTGATGGTGCAGAGATTGCTGTTGGTACGGATCCACTTGTCTATACGGAGTGGGATGAGTATGTGGAGGCATTAAGGATATTGCTGGGCAATAACTACATAAAGATTTTGACTCCTAGAGGCTCAATAATAGATAAATTTGTGGACGTCAGGGTAATCAACAAGACAGATTTCTCAGAGATGTGGTTCAGATACAAGAAAGAGGGAGGAGAATACTCGGATAATTACTCCCTTACCTACGACCCATCAACACTACAGTGGGTATACAGCGATATTGTTTGGGAAGAAGGAAAATATACAATAGAGGTATTTG
>QMNJ01000169.1 GCA_003647715.1 Candidatus Coatesiibacteriota bacterium | reverse complement strand
GGGAATAGCTAGTATAAGCATATTCGGCATATATGGAGAATTTGGTGCCAGATCTTTTCCATCTAACCATCCATCACCATCAGAATCTGGATCAAGCGGATTGAGTCCACTCTCAATCTCGTATCCATCCAAAAGTCCGTCACCATCAGAATCTGGATTCTGAGGATCCGTCCCATATTCTTCCTCGGCAACATCAGGTATTCCATCACCATCAGAATCCTTAGCAAATTTTATTATGAGAGAATAAGCTTTGTCGCTTGTAAAATTAGTGCCTCCAATATAGACCTCTTCATCGCTTATAACCGCGATTTTTCTTGCAGCATCTCCATATTTGTCCCCCCATAAAGTCTTATATAGAAATTCACCATTTTCATCAAATACAGCAACCAATATATCTTGTCCCTCAGCCCCAAAACTTTCAGTAACTCCCGTTACATATATTTTACCACTTTCACTAATACTTGCATCCTCAATTCTATCCCTATCCTCCCCACCCCACGACTTATGCCACAGCAATTTCCCATCCGTTGTCCACTTAGTCAAAAAAACATCTGTCATTTCTCCCTCGCGTTGTGCAGACCCAACAACATATAAGTAGCCACCATAATACTTTATCTTCGGGGACTCAATCCACTCATACATAATTTCGTTCCAAGTCCTATTCCATATAAGGGTTCCATTCAAAGACCATTTCATCACTAAAATGTCATACCTACTCTTTGTCTTATTGAATGCTACGCCAGACACATATAAGTAGCCATCTGGCCCAACAATAACGCCATATGCATCCTCATGATTTAGTGGTTTTCCCCATGTAATATTCCATACTTGATTCCCATTTAGGTCATATTTTAACAATAGTAGTTCTTCATTTTCAAACTGAAGACTTAACACCCCAGCAATATATATGTGTCCCCCATGAATTACCATCTCGTGGGGAGAAGAACACCAAGAAAATATCTTTGTCCAGATTCTATTGCCATCGGAATCATACTTGACTATAAAGGTTGGCCCTGTATAATAATTCTTACGCATTAGCTGGCCACATACATATATGTTTCCATCCTCGTCTATAGCAAGATCCTCCACATAGTGATAATGTTTGGTATCATTCATCCATTTTTTGACCCAAATCATTTTTCCATTCTTATCATACTTTGCTATAAAAAATGTGGTTATGTTATAGTCAGAATTATAGTTATCACCAGCGATATAGATATAATCCCCATATACACCAAGAGCTCTACCAATTGTCCAGCCTTCTCCCCACATAGCCGTCCATTCTACTGCGATTCTAGGCGATATATTTTCATCCGCTTTAACTGAATGATACATTGATATGATACCTAGCAACACAAACATGACAAAAAATAATGTTGCATGTCTCCCAGATGCCGTAATCATGCTCGGCACCGACAAAATTTTATAAATATAACAACAATACAAATTTTCATAAAAATTACTATTGGAAAAGCCAATAAATTAGGTTCCCAAACCTGTCTTCTCTATTATAAATTCTCTGATGGGTTCTAGTTCGTCTATAAGCCCTGACCATGATTCTAATATTTCTCCGAACCTTTCCTCGATCTTGTTGTGGAGACCTACTATTTTCCTATATATACGCCTATAGCCTCTCCTTAGAAACACATATAGGTATCCATAGCGACCCTTGTCTACGAATATCGTTGGTTTGCCTGAGAGGAAGATGGATCTTTGTTCCGCACCTGAGATCTCATTTCTTATCTCCAAAATCGCCATTAGACCGCTGGCTGCGAGACCGGGGTCTCTTATACGCTCTGCGAACTCCTCGGGGATAAACAGCATCAGTGTTCCTCCAGAATCAGCTAATCCCACAGCTAGGATATCTCGTCTCCAATTTCTGAAATATCCGAAGTGGTACATCTCCACGAAGATCAGCACCACCACGGCGGCTATGATTATGTGCAGATTGTTTGTGGTTGGTAGAGGATCAAACCTATCTGGTATACCATCCCCATCAGTGTCGCTTGACAGCGGATTTGTATGCATTATAACCTCAGTATAGTCATTTACTCCATCACCATCACTATCAGCACTCAGAGGATTAGTACCATACTTCCTAACCTCCTCAGAATCCGAGAGCCTATCTCCATCAGTATCACGATTCGTTGGGTCTGTTCCCCATGTCTTTTCTTCACCATCTAGCAGGCCATCCTTATCGGTATCTGAGCTTGTGGGGTCAGTGTAGTACTTGTTGTTATTAATATAGAAACCAAATACCTCCTCGCCATCCAATAGGTTGTCACCATCAGTATCGTTTTCAAGAGGATTCGTTATTCGCCATCCAATACCAGTAACGTTGACACCCATTACCTCATCGTAGTCGCTTAGGAGATCATCATCACTATCAATATCCTGTGGATCCGTATGATATACATATATCTCATCTCCGTCGAGAAGACCATCAGCATCGGTATCATTATCGGCTGGATCTAAGCCAAGTCGTATTTCATCCCCATCTTTTAAGCCATCGTTGTCCCCATCGGAGTTACATGGGTCTGATCCAAATATGTATATTTCTTCGTAGTCGCTTAGACCATCATTGTCAGTATCGTTATTTCTAGGGTTCGTAAGCGTTTCTACAATTTCTTCATAGTCAGATAGTCCATCGTTATCGGTATCATTACTCTTGGGGTTTAGACCCATAAAAACTTCGTTATAGTCACTCAGACCATCACCATCAGAATCATTACTCAGAATATCAAGGCCGTTGCGTACCTCAAACATGTCGCTTAGACCATCACCATCAGAATCATACTTAATTCTTGTCTCAGGGTCAACACCATATGTATTGTTATACTGAGCATCAAATAGATATTCCTCATAATCACTAAGACCATCTCCATCGGAGTCCTCGGTTCTCGGATTTGTCTTAATATTCAATTCGAAACCATCAGACAATGTATCATTATCAGTATCATTGTCCAGGGGTTTTGTTAGGGATACATAAACTTCTTGCCAATCGGTAAGCCCATCGTCATCGCTATCACTATCCAGAGGATCCGTTTTAAGAGTCTTCTCAGCCCCATCATATAAGCCGTCACCATCACTATCAGCACTCAGAGGATTAGTACCATAGACATTAAGCTCATCCGAGTCGGAAAGCCCATCACCATCAGTATCGCTACTACGGGGATCGGTACCATAGACGTTGACCTCGACACCGTCGAGGAGGGTGTCCCCATCCGTATCATTGTTCGTAGCATTCGTCAGAAGAAGTCTAAGCTCCTCATAGTCGTTCAGACCATCACAATCAGTATCATTGTTGGTGGCGTCTGTGTGGTAATTCAAAATCTCCTCGCCGTCGGATAGTCCATCTTTGTCAGAATCGTCGGATATTGGGTCTGTTTTGTATATGAAAATCTCGTCATAATCGCTAATATCATCTCGGTCAGTATCATTTAGAAGTGGGGAGGTGCCATGTATTATTATCTCGTTGTCTGCCAATCCGTCTTTATCGTGGTCTTTTATGTGTGGGTCTGTCTCATATTTTATGACTTCGATGTAGTCACTTAGATTGTCGCCGTCCGTGTCGTTACTTAGTGGATTAAGCTTCCTTATGAATTCTTCATAATCATCAAATCCGTCACCATCAGAATCCTTGTTTGTTGCATTTGTTGTTGTTCGATACGTATTCTGTGTTGTGTTTATCCAATACTCGACCCCATTAATAAGCTCTGTC
>QMNJ01000168.1 GCA_003647715.1 Candidatus Coatesiibacteriota bacterium | reverse complement strand
GTTCATCTTATATGTAAGTGGTTTGGGTGTGGGGACGACGAAGGCAAAGTAGGTCTGGCGGGGACAGTATATATGCTGTCGTATATCAGAAGCCCTTATAATCATATTAAACTGTCAAAGAGCAGGATTTTTTCTTCATCATTCTTACAAAGGTTGATTATGAGCAATCTGCCATTTTCATTATTTAGATAACTCTTCAGTTTATAGAAGAGCTCCTCAGTGAGGTTTCGGGTGAGATAGCCACAGAAGACGCTATATTGTATTCGCTCAAGACCATAGTCAAGGCAGGTCTCACTGACTTTATTACGCAATCTATCCTTCTCAATATCATATACCACAAGGCAATATAAACTACTCTCTGTCCTTCTTCTCACCATCTGCCTGTAAATGCCTTGTAATCCTTCCTCTCCCTTATAGCAGTAGCAAGGTTTCTTGCCTGAATCTGGATGATTGCTGACAGGGTGTGTTTCTTACCTTTGAAACTGTGAGGCGTTTCCAATCTCTTAATCACCTCATCAGCAACCAATCTTCTTGATTCCTTGGATAGAAGTCCCTTCTTGTCTATCTTTATCTCTCTGCCTCTGGAGAATATTGAGATAACGGGTCTATCTACGGTAAACTGGCGGAACTCTTCTATGAGGTCCAGAACCATGGATGGTCTTCCAGAGCGGTCGGTATGTAAGATACCTGCGAATGGTTCAAGTCCCGCAAGTATCACCGCCTGCCATACTCTTCCATAGATTATTCCATAGCCATAGTTGAGAGATGAATTCACAGGGTCTTTTGAACCTCTATGCTCCCGCCTCTGGAACCTGTCTTTGAGGATGACATTTACACCCTGCCAGTAGTATTTCCCGGCAATGGCTTCAATGTTGAGCAATGTCTCTCTGGTTTCTTCCATAGGCAAATTGGGTATTTTCTTGAGTTCTCCCAATCTACTTGTTATCTTTTCTGCCAGGTCAATAAGAGTATTCTTTTTCTCTCCCCTTCTATATTTTGAGAAGTATTTCAGAAGATATGCCTGGTTTTTTATCTTACCCCTCACAATTGATTTCGCAATTTCAGTGCTGTGGGAGTCATAGATAGCAAGAAGTTGTTTTCTTCTGGTTTTCACTGTCGCATGGAGAGCGGGAGAAGATATTAGTGCTACTGGTTCACCCCGATAGTCGGTGATATAGGTCATTATGCCGTTCCCGATAAGAGCACTCAGTAAGTCAGTAGAGAGCGACACACCCTTTGATGTTATCACCAGACCATCCAGGTGCATAAAAGGGTATTCCTCCGTCACCTTACCGTCAATCTCAACCTGAAGGCGCTGGCTCTTCTTTCCCAAGAAAGCGCCATATGTATCTACCACCAGATACACTACCTCACCCTTATATACTTATATCTCTTCCCTGATAATATCTCCTCCGCAGGAACAAGAAGATAGTAATGCCCTATCTGTTCTGTTCTCTTAAGCGTTTCAGTTGAATCAAAGACATTTATCTGATTGAAGGATATGTTCTCATTGGTATCCTCCACAGTAAGCAGGAAGTTGCGGTTACCAACTTTCTTAATTCTCTTCTCATCCATTCTCTGAAGGAAGCCATCTTCCAGGGCATCACAGGTCTCAGCGTTAAGAAACTGCATAAAACTACCCTTCTTGCCAAAGTAGTTGACCATTCTGAATAGTTCAATGAGTTCTTCTACAAGGTTATCATCAAAGTCAGACACATTTATTGCTATTGATAGGTTTCCTTTAAAATAGACGAACTCTCTGAAGGCGGGTTTTACAGGGTTATCTGTTATTGCATTGCCATTCTCATCACGAAGCGCTCTTAGAAGGTCGTTTGTATGACCTGGAGTTCCTTCACTAAGAAAGCGATTATCAAGATTGAATATTCTTATTATAGTTTTGTTGACCACACAGATATCCGGCAGTTTAAATCTAATCTCCGATGCTCTTATGTTCTCAAAGACACTTTTACCATATTTAATGCCTTTTGTCTTGATGGCGACATCAACTAGGGCGGATTTCACTGCAAATGGTGTGGGGCAGAGCAGAGTGGTTGCTCCAGAGCCAGTGGCTCTAATATTGCGGAAGGAGAAGAGCGAGGCGGGGTGATAGTCAACTTTCAGCCACATCTCTTACCCCTATTCTGCTTCCTTAATCTTAAAGGGCGTTGTATTTTCGTAGAAGTCCTTCATAATGTCTGTAAATTCGGCAAGGTTTGAGAACTTATGCAGTTCAACAGCCCTTCCCATATCATTGAAGTTCTTCACTATCCTCTCCAGTTCAGTAATATACCCATCATCAAGCGGGTCAAAGAGGGGTGATGGCAGGGGTGATGATAAAGGACTATTGATGCTTGCGGTTATTACACCCTCAAATCCAGTGATATGGGGTTTCTGGGTGTTGGTCTGTGCACCCTCTGGTGAGGTATAGGTCTCCATTAGAGCGAGGAGAAGTGCCTTATAGCGATTTTCTCTCTCTTTATCGTCAATAGCATACTTTCGGGTGATGTCATTCAGACCGAGGCGGAATACCTCAATGTTAGTCACCGTTGCATATACACCGGAGTTTACAGGGCGATAGAAGATGTTTTGACCTATATTCTCTCCCTTCTCCTCTGACTCGGCTCTGGAGAATTTAACATGGAATTTACTCTCTGATGTGTAGTTTTCCGGGAGTGCTGCAAGCCAACCAAACTCTGTTATTGATTTTCGAGCAAGATTTAGGTTTCTTGCTGTGATAAGGTTTCCAGCAATGTCATCAAGAGCACACATCTTGATAATCTGGTCTGTCAGTATTCCCTGGTCTTTGGTCTGACCCTTCTTCTTGTCGGTTCCTATCTTCTCCAAGAAATCACCATCAATACAGATTCTATTTGCATCAAATTTTAAACAACCAGCGCATAGTGGTATACCTTCTTCAATAGCGGTTCTCTGGAAGTGTGCACAGAGAATATGTTTGAACATATCTCCAGAAACAGCGCTTACAGTATAGGGTCTTCCTGTCTTATCCACTATGGTTACGAAACGGGTAATCTGCTGATTACCCTCCACCTCCTCATTATTCAGGTCGTGAAGGTTAAGGTTTATACGACCTGACAATGAGAGAGAGAACACTGCTCTCTTTTTCTCAGCCATTTTTTACCTCCTTATAATATTTTTTAACTTTTATTACTCAATTGTCTCCTCAACCTCTGTCTCCACTTCTTCCTTTTTAGAAGTAGATGCGAGACCATAGGCGAGGAGGAGACTACCGACAATGCGAGGCTGACTGTAATCCTCAATGAGGTTCATCATATTCTCAATATCATCTTGCTTAATCTTTGAAAAGGGTAACTTTTTGTCTGGATTGGCAAAGGCGAATCTATCAAGGTTAGCATTATAGGTTGAACAGAAGTTGTTAAGCCATTCAATAAGTGTCTTCTCCGTTAGTGATGCACGCTTCAGTTCAGATGCAAGACCGAAGTGTATAATCTTTTTATACTCATCATTTCTTCTGGAAAGGTAGATAGCATTGACAGCCACATTGCGAATTGCCTTAGCAATATTCTTGAAACCCTCTTTTTTGAGAATTTCAGAGTATTGTGTTTTGTTGGTTTTATCAAGACGGTTCATGACCACCTCCAGTGTTTTTTGTGAATAGGAACGAATCCTCTTATTATCTGCAATCTGTGAGATACGAAATAGATTATACTCATAGAAGAAATTGAGGAGGTCTAAAGGGTTGTTTGAGTTGAGGAAACGGATTAT
>QMNJ01000167.1 GCA_003647715.1 Candidatus Coatesiibacteriota bacterium | reverse complement strand
CACCGTAGGTGTCCCCCCGCCTATATAGACATTATTGAACTCAAGACCTCTCTCAAGATAGAAACCGACCTCTCTCTTTAGATTTTTGAAATACCGCCTCGCCAGTTCTTCATCCAGTTCGTATCGGTTAAAGGAGCAGTATGAGCAGGGCTTACGACAGAACGGAATGTGGATATAGAGTGCGGGGATTGACATTCTATTGGTTTGTTCGTGAAGGTCAAGTAAATCGCTTTCTTCTAACTGAAGAAACTTCCTGCCCTCAAGTCGAACTAGATAACCTGCTACAGTGGAGATAATCTCGGCAAGCATATCTGATAAGAAGAGGTTTTCAACCTCTTCTTCTGCTACCTCCTCTCTTTCTGCTCTCAGACAATCCACCTAATCTCTTTATCTCATCACGAAGGCGTGCCGCTTCTTCAAACCGCTCATTGTATGCCGACTCCCACATCATCTTCTCAAGGCGTGCTATCATCTCCTTTTTGCTAACCTCACTGCGCTCGGGTTTTTTCCGCATCCCCCTCTCCATCTCCTTAAGTATCTCCTCCACCGGGTCCTGATACCTCACCTCAAACTCACTTAAACCTGATGCGACCTCAAGCGATACATCGGCTACTCTGGTGGTTCCCATAACCTGTTTAACCGACTTGATTATACTTTTTGGTTCTATACCATGCTTGAGATTATATTCAATCTGCTTGGAGCGTCTTCTCTCGGTCTCTTCTAAAGCCCTCTTCATAGAGGCGGTGATGTCATCAGCATAGAGTATGACCATCCCACGGACATTCCTCGCCGCCCTGCCTGAGGTCTGTATTATAGACCTCGCATCCCTTAAGAAGCCCTCTTTGTCCGCATCAAGGATTGCAACCAGCGATACCTCCGGCAGGTCCAACCCCTCCCTCAACAGGTTTATCCCCACCAGACAATCAAATCTACCCAGACGCAAATCTCTCAGTATCTCCATCCGTTCTATGGTGTCTATATCAGAATGCAAATACCTAGCTCTCACTCCCATTTCAATCAGGTAGTCCGTAAGGTCCTCTGCCATCCTCTTTGTAAGCGTGGTAACCAGTGCTCTCTCTCTCCGCCTGACCACCTCCCCCAGACGGTCAAGTAGGTCCTCCATCTGACCACTCACCGGCTTCACCACCATCTGCGGGTCAACCAGGCCGGTTGGTCTCACTATCTGCTCCACCACCTGTTGTGACTCACGCTGTTCATAATCACCTGGTGTTGCGGATACAAATATGACATCACCCACCAGCTTAATGAACTCATCAAACATCAGGGGGCGGTTGTCCAGGGCGGAGGGCAGGCGAAAACCATAGTCAACAAGTGTCTGTTTTCTGGACCTGTCGCCCTCATACATTCCATGTAACTGTGGTATGGTCTGGTGTGACTCATCAATGATAGTGAGATACTCCTTCGGGAAGTAGTCAAGGAGGCAGGAGGGTCTCTCACCGGGCTTCCTGCCCGAAAGATGCCTTGAATAATTCTCTATACCTTTACAATAGCCAATCTCTTCTAACATCTCCAGGTCAAAGAGGGTTCGTTGCTCCAGGCGTTGTGCCTCCAGCAGTTTGCCCTCCTTCCTCAGATATTTAAGTCGCTCGTCCAGCTCCTCCCTGATTGATTCTATCGCCTCTTCCAGGCGTGGGCGGGGGGTGATGAAGTGCTTTGAGGGGTAGATTACCGCTCTATCAACTCTCCTTATGGTATTGCCTGAGATGGGGTCAATAATCTTAATCTCATCTACCATATCACCGAGCATCTCAATACGCACCGCCTCTTCCAGATAGGCAGGGTATATGTCAATCCTATCTCCCCTGACCCTGAATGTTCCCCGGGCAAACTCATAATCGCCACGCTCATACTGAATACGAACAAGGGAGTGAAGAATATCATTTCTATTTAAATCTTCGCCTCTGGAGACCATCACCACACCCTGTTTGAAATCCTCTGGTGAACCAATATTGTATATGCAAGAGACGCTCGCCACAATAATTACATCATCCCTTGATAGTATAGAAGCAGTAGCACTCAAGCGGAGGCGGTCAAGTTCGTCGTTGATATCTGCGTCCTTCTCAATGTAGATATCCTGACCGGGTAGATATGCCTCTGGCTGGTAGTAGTCGTAGTAAGAGACGAAGTATTCAACAGCATTATCGGGAAAGAGTGCCTTCAGTTCGCCAAACAATTGTGCAGCGAGGGTTTTGTTGTGTGATATTACCAGGGTAGGGCGTCCCCATCGCTCAATTACATTGGCGATGGTGAAGGTCTTGCCCGAGCCAGTGACACCGAGAAGCGTCTGGCGGTTATACCCCCGTTCAAGCCCTCTGACCAGATTATCAATCGCCTGTGGCTGGTCGCCTGCTGGTTTATAATCTGATTTTATTTTGAAGGGTGAAGCTGTCATATACAATCATTATAAAATATGTAAACCATTAGCAAACCATAAATAATAGTTCCAGAACTAAAATCATAAGTTGTAGATATATATAATTAATCCCTCTACTTGAACTCTAAAGATATGATTAATCGTAGTTATAACTATTATTTTGTGATGGAGGTCTATACAATATGACACGAATAATTTGGAATAAATCATTGAAAATTATAAATCCTTAATTAGAATAGAATGATGACCGAAACACTCATAACTGAAAGGCAAAGGAACTTTATCAGAGAGGTTGCAATCAAAGCAGGTGAACTCTTGATGGAATACTACAAAGAAGACCTCTCTATGTATTTGAAGGGGGATATAAACCCTGTAACCATTGCTGATACTGAAAGTGAGAAGCTGATAATAGGTGAGATTAAAAAGGCATTTCCCCATCACTCAATACTTGCTGAAGAGACGGGTGGCGAGAAGCAAGAGAGCGAGTGGCTGTGGGTTATTGACCCGCTTGACGGCACCACCAACTATGCCCACCACTACCCCTCGTTCTGCGTCTCTATAGCACTGTTAAAAAAATGTAAACCCATAATGGGCGTGATATATCACCCGCTATTGAATGAGTTTTTCTATGCGGAGAGGGGTAATGGTGCTTACCTGAACGATAGACCTATAAAAGTGTCTAATGTAGATAAACTTGACAAGGCGTTTCTCACCACGGGCTTTGCCTACGATGTGCATGAGACCGAGGATGACAATGTTGACAACTTCCGAGCGTTCTTGAAGCGCTCCATGGCGATAAGGCGAGGTGGTTCTGCGGCGCTTGACCTGGCATACACTGCCTGTGGGAGATTTGATGGCTTCTGGGAGATGCGCCTACACCCCTGGGATACCGCAGCAGGCATACTAATGGTGGAAGAGGCAGGGGGAAGGGTTACAACATTTGATGGTGGTGATTTTGACATATATAAAAAGGAGATATTAGCAACCAATGGATTGATACATAATGATATGATTGATGTTCTCAAAGGTATCTGATTATCATTCTTAAGGTTCTGCAATTAGTCAACCCATCTATATATCAAAATTAGAGAGAGATGGTTTGGTATATAAAAGGGGAACCCGCCACCAAAGACAGTGGCGGGGTTGGGGGTGATTATCTATCTACCTACTTATTTTAAAGGAGGTATATTATAATATAAATAATCAAAACCATAAATGTCAAGTGCTTTTTTTAGCTTTTTGTGAAAAAACCAATATCTGATAAAAAATTGCAAATTATATAGTTTCTTAACCTTACTTTGGGTTAATAGATTAGCCATCTTCCTCTTTCAATATCTTCTCTGCTAGGTCAACGCCCTCAGAT
>QMNJ01000166.1 GCA_003647715.1 Candidatus Coatesiibacteriota bacterium | reverse complement strand
ATAGGTGAGACATACGCAATACTAAATGCCCTTGGAGTAGATGTAGGTCAGGATGTTAAGAAGCGAATTGGGGATGGCTTTACTGGTAATCTGAAGGCGATGAGGTGGACTGCGAAGTGCATCGGTCTTCCTATTACAGGGCAGATGATTGGCTTTGCGAGTAAAGCAATAGAGGAAGATGCTGAATTTGCCTACCCCTATAAACTTCTCGGTGATGCGTATATGTTTGAGGATGATTTTAGGACTGCTGATTACAATTATGATAATGCAATAAGGTTGGATAGTAGTATGCCTTCCTTTTACCTTGCAAAAGGTGTCAATTATTACCGGGAGGGGAAGGATAAGCTGTCGCAGACCATAATTCTAACCAAGGGCTTTATCACTGCACTGACCGAGTTGAAGGAGAACCTTGAGTCGGCACCCTTTGGCATTGATGATGAGGGTTTTGAGACCACCAGAAAAATGCTTATAGAAGAGATAGGTCTTACACTTGAGAATGGGGAGTTAACTTCATCTGGGTTGGTGGAGGCGATGTATTCATTTAAGAGCGTTGGTGCGAATTTCAAAGACGAGCTTGATATGATGGGGACTTTGAGCAAGTTGGAGAGAGCGTTTGATGAATTGAGTAAGGCACGGCAGGAGTCAAAGGGCAAGGTGCCAGAGCCGGAGGAGTTCATAAAGGCAGAGAATGCATTTAATGAAGCGCTTACCATAGACCCTGGTTATGCGATTGCTTATGTGCGTCTTGCGAAGATAGAGGAGGAGAGAGACAACAGGGTGAAGGCGATAGAACTTCTCAAGAAGGCGTTATCAATTGATAAGGTCAATTCAGAGGCACTGGTTATGTTAGGTAATAACTACTGGTATTATGGTGCAACATTGCCTCAGTGGAGAAAATATTTTGGTCTTGCCATAGACGCCTATAAAAGTGCACTTGAGATTAGACCTGATATGAGTGTTACTCACTATAATATTGCATCTCTTTACCTGAAGGTTGAGGATGCAGAGAACGCAATATACCATTTTGAGAGATTTCTGGAATTAGAGCCCGATTCAGGGAAAGCAGAGGATATTAGAAAGACCATCGAAAACCTCAAGAAAGGTAAGTATAAGTAAGTTTTTAATATTTCAGGGAGGTTAGATTGGTGGAAGGAGAGTCAGACGAAAGAAAAAAGAGCAGAGAAGAGGTTGAGATAATCAATGAAATAAAACAGATAGATGAGTTGTTGTCCAGGTTTGAGCGAATACTGGAGGAGTTATCAGAGAATGGTTTGCCGGAAGAAGAGGTAGAGATGATATTGCAGGAGTTAAGAGATATTTCAAGTGGTAAGGAAAACCTGGTGACGAGGATAAGAAGGCAGATAAGGAATCTATATGAGAGGTTTTATGAGAGGTATCGTGAGAGTGCAATAACGACTATAAATGCTGACGGTTTCTGCCAGGCTTGCTTTGTCAGGGCAACTCCAAGGCAGGTAGCTGATATAAAGACCGGCAGGAAACTGGTGTTCTGTGAGTCCTGTGGCAGGATACTCATCTGGAGAGGGGAGGACAACGAGAAGGATTAGGTTTAGAGATTTCATTTACTCACATTGTCATCTCTGAATGGTTTCAGGGTAGATAGTTTATAGATAAATAGACAGAGGGAGTTATGAAGAGGTTAGTTTTGATATTCTCTATCTTTGTAGTTATATTTGGTTGTGGGAAAAAAGAAGAAAGCAAAAAGGTTAGTGTTGAAGCCATTGTGGAGATGGGGAGGAGGTCTCAGAATAAGGTGTTTATACTTGGTCTGGATGGAGCAACATTTAACCTGATTGTTCCCATGATGAGGCGAGGTGAACTGCCAAACATTGAGAAGTTGTTGAGGGAGGGTGCTTATGGAAACCTTACCTCCATAGAACCCATGTCATCCCCTGTCCTGTGGACGACTATCTTCACAGGTAAGAAGAGGGAGGTCCACGGTATTACCGATTACACCATCACAGTGGAGGGTGAGACGAAGCCGATTCCGGTGGGTAGCAGACAGAGGAGGGTATTAGCGCTGTGGAATATGGCTACTGTAGGTGGTAAGACAGGTGCCTTCTTCGCCTTCTGGGCTACTCATCCCGCTGAGAGTGTGAGCGGTTTCATCATTTCCGACAGATATGACGAGGAGGGTATTAAGAATGCATTTTATCCTCCTGGGTTTGAAGAAGAGGTAAAGCGGTATATCAATGTCTCAGACGATGAGATTGCAGAACTTACTCTGAGGTTCACTGATTTTGAATACGAGGAGGACTTTACAGATAAATATAAGCCAGGCACAGACATATTTGAGAAGAATAAGGCGGTAGCAATTTTGAGGTATCATCTTAAAAGAGATATAGCAATGATGAGGGCTTCTCGCTATGTTCTAAAGATGTATGCTCCAGATATTGTCTCCTGTTATATTAAGGGAACAGATGGTGTATCACATATCTTCTGGAAGTATATGGACCCATATACGCCCTATGCCAGGTATGATGATATAACAGGGGAGGATAGGGAGCATTTTGGCGGGGTTATTGAGGAATACTACCGCTTCTGCGATGAGATGCTGGGCGAGCTGATGCCATTTCTTGATGACTATCATATTTTGATTGTCTCCGACCACGGCTTTGGTCCCGTCCCGGACGAGATTAACTACAATATGAAATCACTGCTGACCGAGATGGGGCTTGCCAGATATGAGAAGGGTGAACTTATTGAAGGTAAAAGCACTGTTTATGTTATGCAGTCCGACTGGTCTAACAGGCGCTCGTTGAGGTTAAACCTTAAAGGTAGGGAGAGAGGTGGTATGGTGGATGAAAACGATGCTGATGCTGTTCTTAAGAAGGTGTGTGAAGCCCTGAGAAGTATAAAAACTAAAAGCGGTAAATTGCTTTTCGTCAATGTAGAGAACAAGGGTGTTCAGGGTGTTAATAAAGCAGAGATAGAGGTTGAGTTCAATAAAGATATTAAAGGTAGTGACACCCTGATGATTGATGGTAGGGAGGTGGGCGCTGATACAGTATTGGTATCAAGGGGTATCTCCGGTGACCATATGCCCAATGGCGTGATAATATTAAGCGGTGATTCAATCAAGAAGTGCATAATTGGTGAAGCAAATATAATTGATATTACGCCCACAGTTCTCGCCCTATTGGGTCTGCCGGTGGCTGAGGATATGCAGGGTAAAGTGCTTAAGTCAATATTCACCGAAGAGTTCTTAAGTAGGTGTCCAATAGAGACCGTAGACACATACGAGGGTCTTGCTCCAAAGACGGTGAGCACTCCACAACCACTACCTTCTGATAAAGAGAAGAGGGAGGAGTTGAGGGGGTTGGGTTATATACAATAGTTAAGGTAGAACTATTTAAGAGACAATGTAATCATCTCAATCCATAATTTTTAGATTGTTAAATAATGTCTGCCCGCACTTATCCCACTTCTCGTCCATCACGCTGAACAAGTAACTTATCAGATAAACGCTGTTTGGTTTCTTCATCAACATTGCCAGCACCTCGTAGTTGAAACCCTGAATCTGCTTCTGGTCGTCCGAGAGTTCATATATTGCTGTAATTCCACCATCGGCATTTATGACCTCATAGTCCTGCTCTTTCATAACTATAATCTCATCGCCCTGTGGGAAATCGCCGATGGAATTTGCTACATAGGCGGAGGAATAAGCATAGAGAGATGTTTCGGTTATCTCTTCGTCTCCCCAGTCATCCTTCCTCACCCTCACCAGTAAACTCGCATCCTCATTCATATAGTATCT
>QMNJ01000165.1 GCA_003647715.1 Candidatus Coatesiibacteriota bacterium | reverse complement strand
TATAATAGGTTTGCTACCCGGAAGCAGGAGAAGTGAGATAATAAGGCACATGCCAGTTCTTTTGAGGGCTGTAAAGATAATCAGGCAAAGATTGAGCTCTATTCGTTTCATACTGGGTGCCTCAAGCGATGTAAGAGGGCGCATAGAAGAATATGTCGGAGATGATGATAGCATAGAGATAACGGATGGCATCATTGATGTTCTGAATAGAGCGGGCTTGATTATAGTCGCTTCAGGAACAGCAACCTTTGAAGTTGCAGTATGCGGAATACCAATGATAGTCATATATTGCACCTCTCCCCTAACCTACTATGCAGGTAGGGTTCTTATAAGGAACAAATTTATCGGTCTTCCAAACCTTATTGCTGGAAGAGAGATTGTGCCAGAACTTATCCAGGGAAGAATGAATGAAGAGAGAATAGCAAAATATGTTATCAATTTGCATAATAATAAGTATCTATACGAAAGTGTGCATTTAGAACTTCTTAGTGCAACGGAAGAGATGATTGGTAATACAATAAACCCTTATGAAAACACTGTGAAGGATATATTGGAGAAGGTGGGTCTTGATTAAGGCACAGAAGAAAGAGAAGGGAATTGCCAGGAGGTTATTTAGGTTTTTAACACCTCAATGGAAAGTTATCCTGTTAGCCACCATTGTAAGCGCTGTGGCAAGTGGGCTTGAGGCGTCAATCCCCGTTGTTGTTGGGATGGTCATTGACATTCTGGGTGGAAAAGAGAACATTATGACAGAGATTCTCAACCACCTTGGCTTCGGGGAGATGCCATCATCTGCAGTAAATATACTACCTATATACATCCTCACTCTTATAGCCATAGTAGGTCTATTGTCATACACCAGAACATATCTTCTGTCTATGGTTGGTGAAAAAACGGTAGTGGTTATAAGAGAGAGATTGTTCAGACGCCTGATAAGATTATCACTCTCATACCACAATAGAATAAAAAAGGGCGACTTCATCTCAAGAGTGTTATCAGATGTATCTACTGTACAGGACACAGCAAACTCACTGAAAGACATAATCCACTCTGCTGTTATGGTCATAGTAATCCTAATCGTGATGTTCTCAAGATACTGGTTTCTAACCATTCTAACTATTGTAACTTTCCCCATATTAGTATCTATTATCAACCGCTTATCAGAGCGAATGCGCACTGCTGGAAGAAACCTGCAGGTAAAATTAGGAGAGATAGGTGCCTATCTAAGCGAGATTCTATCAGGAATCCGCATTGTAAAATCCTTCACCAGAGAGACATACGAAGACAGCAGGTTTAAGAAGATAAACATAAGCACATTTAGGGCAAGAATGAAAACCGTAAAGGTAGAGGCGCTCTTAAGACCACTTATGGAACTCTGCTCTGGTTTGGGTATGGTTCTGGTTTTCTGGTTTGGATGCAGGAGTGTTATGTCCGGGGATATGACAACTGGAATGTTAATGGAGTTCATAGGTTTAGTGATGTTAATGTATCAACCTATAAGGTCTCTTGGAAGAGTTAACACAATGCTACAGAGGACAATAGCAGCATCAGAGAGAATATTTGAGGTCATAGATGAACCCGAAGAGATAATAGAACCAGAGATACCAGAAAGGTTGGGAAAGATAAAGGGAAGAGTAGAATTCAGAAATGTTAGTTTTGCTTATGATAATGGCAGAAAGGTGCTTCACAATATCAACATAGAAATTGAACCCTATGAGTCAGTGGCTCTTGTGGGTCCAAGTGGTGCTGGAAAGTCAACGCTTGTCAACCTCATACCAAGATTCTATGATGTTTCAGATGGCAGTGTCCTTGTTGATGGAATAGATGTAAGAAATGTATCACTAAATGAATTGAGAAGACAGATTGGGATAGTTCCACAGGAGATGATATTATACGGCATGACGGTGAAGGAAAACATACTCTATGGTCGCCTTAACGCAACTATGGATGAGGTGATTGAGTCCGCTAAGGCGGCAAACGCCCATGAATTCATAATGAAGATGCCTCAACAATATGATACCCAGATTGGTGAGGGTGGTGTTCTACTCTCAGGGGGAGAGAGACAGCGTCTATCTATTGCCAGAGCGATATTATCTAATCCATGCATTCTCATATTAGACGAGGCGACCTCATCATTAGATGTTGAATCAGAAGCACTCATCAAGGAAGCATTGTCCCGCCTGATTAAGAATAGAACCACATTTATTATCGCCCATCGCCTATCTACAGTAGTAAATGTTGACAGGATAGTAGTTATGGATAAAGGCAGAATTGTAGATATTGGCACTCACAATTCACTTTTAAGAAAGGGTGGTCTCTATGCCCGCCTCTGCAAGGCACAACTTATCTCTTAATCTGTTTATCCTTTATAATATTATCCTTATACCAATACTAATCTTTATTTTGATATCTACAATCTTTGTTAAGAAGATGCGAGCCGGATTTCTTATGAGAATATTACCAACAACCATAAATCTTGACGACGAGTGCGTCTTAATACATTCATCATCGCTTGGTGAGGCGAGGATGGCAACATACTTAGCAGATATTATTAAGAAACTAAGTCCTACCTGCTCAATAATTGGAAGTTCTTTCACAATAGACGGCTTGAATGTCATTAAGGAATCTTCCCTATTCTCGCACACAATGTTATACCCACTTGATTTCTATCCTCTTGTCGCATATAAATTGAGAAGGTCAAGACCCCACACAATTGTTCTACTTGAATCCGACCTGTGGCCATCGCTTATATACTGGGGCAAGAGAAAGGGGGCGAGAATTGTCATCTTCTCAGGGCGGTTAACAAAAAAGGCGGTAAGGTTGATGGGGGCATTCAAAATGATAGTAACCCAACTATACCAGAATGTTGACAGAATATATGCTGTAAACAATGAAGAGAGAAATAGGTTGATAGACATAGGCGTTAATAGAAGCATTATAGAAGTTTCGGGCAGTATGAAGTATATAAAAGAACCAAAGAAACCCCCAAAAAGAGATATTAAGAGATTAAGGGGAATGCTGGGTATAAAAGAAGAGGATATAGTAATAACCGCTGGAAGCACTCATTCAGGTGAGGAGGAGATAATTTTAGGCATTTTTATGAACTTAAAGAGAACATATAAGGACATAAAACTAATAATAGCCCCCAGATATATTGAACGGTCTGACGAAATAAAGGGCTTTTCACAGAATAGTAATTTTGTTACAGCGAAATACAGTGACAACAACATTATAAGGCAAGATTGGGATGTAATGATAGTGGATAGAATTGGGCTACTATCTGACCTTTATTCCATCTCCAGGGTTGCATTTGTGGGGGGGAGTTTCGTAAATCGGGGTGGTCAGAATATAATGGAGCCGGCGAGATATGGTGTTCCAGTAGCATTTGGACCCAATATCACCAATTTTAGGTATGAAGCGGATATGCTTCTTTCTAATAATGGAGGAAGAATGATAAGAAATACCAGCGAATTAGGTATATTTCTTAAAGAAATAATTGATAATGACCATTTGCATAAGCGTTATTCCGAAGGGGCATTGAAGACATATAAAAGTTTAGTTTTCAATAAGAGTGTAATTATCAACGAGATTAAGGAATGGTTATAAACAAACTGGAAATATGGTATAGAGATTTTCTCTCAACCAGAGGAATTATGGAACTAATATTCAAGATAGCCCTCTTCCCCATCTATGTTCTGAATATCTTATATAATACTTTAAGAAGGGAATTATACTACGCTGGAGTAATTAGAAGAAAAATTGTCCTAAAAAAAGCAGTTATATCAATAGGCAACATAAATCTCGGTGGAGCGGGTAAGACGCCTCTTATTATATATATTGCGAGAAGATTGGTAATTA
>QMNJ01000164.1 GCA_003647715.1 Candidatus Coatesiibacteriota bacterium | reverse complement strand
TGCGAGGGACATATATAATCAACTTCTATTAGTATGGTGTTGGCGGTTTTGTTCCAGAGAAAGACAATAGAATGATTATTATTTATTATCATTCCTATAGCAAACACATCAGGATATATTGTCTTGTCAAAAAAATAGACTTCACCTATTAGACTTAAAGAAGTATTTATAGATTGTCTAGTTTCTTTCTTTTTTTGGTAGATATTCGAAATAGCATACAAATTCAATGAGAAGAAGATTGCTGCAATGAAAACTACAATGACAACTTTTATATGTCGTTTTTTATCTATGATATCCATATTCATCACCACCATAAGTAGAATGGGTTATTAACATCACCATCAAATTCTTGAGGAGTGTCGTTTCCACTATAAGGATAACTAGATTGCGCCCATTGGAAATTTCCCTCCATATCTTCATGATTTGAACCACCCTGACTCAATCCTCTTTCCAAAAACCAGTATGTCCAAGCCCCATTCTGATAAGTTCCCACATCATACCCAAAGCCTAAAGCCGTGCATGTTGTAGTCATATATCTATTTATGCCATTTGGGTCTTGAGTAACTACTTCATCCATCCCACCCGAACGACATGCATCTAAAAATATGAATAACCTTCCGGTATATCCTGCCCATGCCTGTTGAAATTCTGTGTCTTGAATATTGCCGTTTGTTCCTATATCGCTGTCGTGACAGCATAAAACAGAACCCTGCCCAGCCAAACCTACTTCCTGATAGCTAGCACCATGACTAGATTGCACAAAAACCACCAAATCGTCCCCATCAGCCTGCGCTAGTACATTTGCAATAGCATTCATAACATTCTGCTCAGTAGCCTGAGTATCTGTTAGAAAAGAAGTTATGGTCCAGCCCCGATTCTCCAGATAAGAACGCCAATCTTCAGCATCATTAACGCAAAATGATAAATCATTAATATTTTGGAAATCATTTATGCCCACCAATATAGCATACCTATCATTCCTCACGGTAGGAACAGTGCCGTATACATTCACCTCATCACCGTTTGTGAGACCGTCACCATCTTTATCACTATTTGCATCTGAAGAATCGGTCGGGTTAAGCCCGTATTTTACTTCCCAACCATCACACATCCCATCACCATCTGTATCCTTCTTATCTGGATCTGTATTATACTTGTCTTTTTCCGACTTACATAAAATTCCGTCTTTATCTTCGTCTGCGTAATCCCCCGAGTCATCAGAAGGATATACTTCAAAGTATATCCCACAGTTGTCATTCTTGTCCCGTGTGTTCCCTATCGCTTCTCTGTCACCTGGCCCGCTCATGCCTGATACATACCCAACTCCGTCTGAATCCGAATGATAATTATTTCCCTCATAATACCAACCTTCTACAATGTTACTCCCATCCATGGCCAACCAGAAACATCCGTCAAGGTAATATATAAGATTTAAGCTCCTTTCTCCAAAATTATTGCTCGGATCACTTACATCATTATTTTCATCTTTGTTCCATGGGTCACTCCCCGCAGTCACATCCTGTGGATCTGAGCTATTAATATCACATCTGTCATCCTTGCTCGTTCCTCTTTTATAGTCGTCATCAAAAAGTTGCACGCTTATTAACACCATCTTCGCGTCCTCTGGGAGCCCATCAGTTATAAATGTAAACCTATCACCAATTTCATTCGGTGTTTTTACATCGTCATGGTCCCACTCCGTTACTCCTTGATTGTTCCATGTGGTTTCATCCTCCTTTGACCACTTTGATATAATTTTATACTTATCGTCCGGTGTCCTTATCTTATCAATATGCGTCCATGGGTCCGTGGGATCTTTCTTATACCAGAAATTGACAATCACATAAAAATCCCCCTCAACGTATTCTTCCGGTGTCGGTCCGTCAAGAGGATCTAATGCTATTATCTCCTTTATCTTTATCGCTATCTCAAGGTTCCCTGTGGGAAGCATATCTAAACTATCAAGAACGCCGTCCCGGTCTGTGTCATTTGTCCAAGAGTATGATAGAAGTTTTATCGCTTCATCCCCATCGGACACTCCATCCCCATCAGTCTGAGCGTTTGTTGGCATGCTCTCGTCAGGAGCCTTCTTTCCATCCAGATCTAAATCCTCTCCTTCTCTTTGCTCTTTAATACCGTCTGGTTGCTCCACAACTCTCCACGTATTGGTTATGAAATCATATCCCCAGCCGTCTATCCAGCCATCAGGAAGTCCATCTCCATCACTATCTCTAGAAATTGGATTGGTGTTTACCCACCTCTCTCCATCATCCAACACCATATCCTCATCCTCATCACCCTCAATTTTATACTTTAAAGAGAAAGCATCTGGACCTGGACTTATATGAAGTTCTACATATTCCGGTAACCCGTCTGCATCAGAATCAACCTCATTCACATTGTATTTACCGTCACCGTCACTGTCTAACCATGTGGTCAGTGGATTGCCGTTTTTATCCAGTACTCCTTCAAAAACACTTCCATCCGCTAATCCATCATTATCCACGTCAGGATCCTTCGGATCTAAATACGATAGGTGTTGTACCTCATAGCCATCCAAGATGCCATCCCCATCTGTGTCAGGGTTTAACGGCTCTGTAAAATATGTTTTGACCTCGTCATAATCCGAGAGGCCATCGTCGTCACTATCAGAATCACTATCAGAGGTCCCATACTGCTTTTCCTCCTTGTCATTTAATCCATCAGTATCATTGTCCCATCCTACATTATAATCAATGGAATCAACATCCACATCATCCTGAACACCATCACCATCAGTATCCTTGTCCATGGAGGCTATCTTTCCATCGCCATCATAGTCCACAAGATAAAACAGTGTTCCGTACTCATCCTCTACGTCCTCTCCGTCCATTAAATTATCGTCATCACTATCGTCGTCATATGGACATGGTTCATATGCTGTTGCATAAGTGGGATAGGTTTCACCAGAAATAGTAGTTGCATCAATCTCCCCATCACCGTCTAAATCCTCCTCATAATCATAAAGGCCATCGTTATCCGAATCGGTATCCACCGCATTGGGATATCCGTCCCCATCATAATCATAGTTTGAAACGGGGTTTATGAAATAATATTTAAGATCAAAGAAATACTCTACACCATCCCTTATTGTATCCATATCAGTATCCGGTTTCGTGGGGTCCGTCTCGTAAGAATCCTTCACGCCATCACCGTCTATGTCTTCACCTTCCCAGTAATCTACGTCTCCGTCCCTATATGAGGAATCTCCGATCTTCCAAAGGTCCGTTCCGAATCTCCACCAACCATCAACACCTCCATCGGGCAGGTGGTCTCCGTCTGTATCGTAATGGCATGGGTTCGTGCCATAGCTAATCTCCTTTACATCGGATAACCCATCAGAGTCGGTATCCAATGTGTATGGCAGACAGTTCTTTTCATATTCCTCGCCATCTGATAGGCTACCATCCATATCCGTATCACTCTTTGTAGGATCGGACATTATTGTATATTTTTGATAAACGTGTTCTTCTTCGCCATCACTATCACTTGAGGGCTTTGTAACCTTTAAGATTTTCACCCATCCATACACCTCCTCCCCATCCTCTATACCATCATCATCGGTATCGCTGTTTAAAGGATCAGTGTCCCCTTGCTGTTCCGAGGAACTTGATCCTGGGATGTATATCCTTGTATATACGAAGCCTTCAACTATACCGTTCATCGCTGTATTTCCATTTTCATATAATTCTCCCCTTCGGACAGAGTCATCCTCCACTATGTCATAGCCGTCCCATAACATATCGTCATCGGAATCAGGGTCCAGGGGATCAGTTTCCGTTGATTGCTTAATCCCATCTAGATTAGAATCTTCCCCTTCCCATGGGTCAAATACATTTGAGGTGTCGGTGGGGTGATACGTATTGGAAT
>QMNJ01000163.1 GCA_003647715.1 Candidatus Coatesiibacteriota bacterium | reverse complement strand
CGAAGATTTAATATTCTCCATAAGAGATTTGAACATATCAAATGTCTCGCCAGGGTGTCCCACCATAAATGTCAAACGAATTACAATACCAGGCACCGCTTTATATATGCCTTCTATCCACTTACTATATGATTGAGAAAGTGGTCTTCTTCCCATCTTCCTTAGAACACTTCCCTCTGTATGCTGAACTGGTAAATCCAGATAGTTCAGGATTTTTTTCAAGCGTTTTATTGTTGTAAGCAACTCCTCATAAATAGATTCGGGATTCAGATACAACAACCTAACCCACCTTAATCCTTCTATTTCTTCAAGAAGTTCAAGTAGGTCAACGAGGGATTTCTTACCATATATATCTACCCCATATTGCCCAACATCCTCCGATATAAGAACTACCTCCTTAACTCCCTTATTGACCAGATTCTCAACCTCATTAACAATATTCTCGGTCTTCCTACTTCTATAACGCCCTCTTATTTCAGGGATAAGGCAATACGAACATCTATTGTCACAACCATCGGCGATTCTAACAAATGCGGAATTCGGAGAGGACGATAGAATTCGCTCCGTGAACATCTCGTTTCTTTCAAATAGCTCCCTCCAGGTGAATACAGGTTCAACCAGACAATCCACACCTCTCACTGCCTCAATCTCTCCGGGGTGGCTTCTAACCATACAGCCGGTTACATACACCGCACTCACCCTCCCCAACCTCTTCTCTGCCACTGCCTTCTTGATTGCTGATATTGCCTCGTCCCTTGCAGGTTTTATGAAAGAGCAGGTGTTGATAATTATGGCATCATGTTGTAACCTCAGAGCATCAAGCCCCCTACTGAGAATACCCGCCAATATCTCACCATCAACAATATTCTTTGGACAGCCCAGATTTAATATCCTTATACCCTTCTTATAAATATTCTCCATATTCAGAAAGACAAAATTTGCTGAAAGACCAGCTAAAATTATAAGTTCACAGACAGACCCTAGCGAATATGGTTATTCAGATACAGTTTTCCAATTATATATTATATCCTTCCTTCTAAATATAAAAACTATGAACACCGATGAAAATAGAACAACCACGGGCATAGCGGGCACCATAAGGCGGAGAATGGAGAGGGCAATTGTGGTCATAATCCAGAATTAGATAATATGCAATAGGAGAATATTCATCTTAAAACATAGAACCCTCTGCAAAAGTCAAATATTTATGAATTGAAATAGTATATACTGACATAACAAGAATACTACTTCAACCACTATCAAAGATTATTGTTTGACAATGTCCTGTAATAACATCTTATTTTTATTAACATTAAGCTCAGTTCCTCTCATAATATTCCCTGATGTTCGTTATAAACCCTATTATTTATATAGAAGGAGTGTTGTATTAATAGGAAGGGAAGAAGAAATCGCCAGTTTGGACTTTCTGACTTTACAACATACAGAAGGGATGAGAAACTCAACCAACACTTTCTTATGAAAGTAGATGAATTATGGATATAAGGTTCACATAGCCCGTGATAGTAGTAGCGGTGTTGTGAGGAGAGTAGATGTGACCTGCGCCAGCGTTCATGATAGCAGATTAGCGGAGGATATAATCCATCCTAGTGTTAAGAGGGTTTTGTGTGATAGGGGTTATCCTCCAGAGGTATGAGGTTAAGATTTTGAGTTATTAGTATATATGCCATTATTGATATAGCTTTTGCAGAGACAGAGTAGTTAGAGGTAGTAGAGATATGTAAGAAGGAAGGTCGTGTAAGATGGTTTTTATTGAGGTAGAATATGTTAAATTCATAAAGAGATTGTACGATTTTAAAAATTTAATGAAATTCCATGAAATTGCCTCTATATACTATTTTGCAGAGGGTTAACAGTATAAATAGTGAATACTAACCAAGCTTATTGACATTCCTTCTTATTACTGCCCTGCATAAAACACCGTTAAGGGCGTCCTTAATTCTATCTCTATCAAAACTTCCACCTAATATCTCCACGACCACCTCTTTCTTCTTATTAAATGCAAGGTCTTCTGCCAGAATTGATAACCTTGCATATATTAGTCCAGCAATTAGTAGAAACACTACCTCAATCAGAAACTTCAAAGTAGTGCCGTTCATCAGTAGCACTATCAAAACAGAAATAATAAATACCACTACAAAATATAAAATAAGCCATAAGGGTAAATTCCCCGAAAGAGATTTCTCCAACTCAACAATGCTTTCTGTTCTCTTCAATTCAGTAAACTCAACAGGACAAGATAATAAACTTATATTTGATTTTATCATAGAAATTTCTTATTTTTAACCTATGTCTATTCTGGAAGTCACAGACCTCAAAGCTGGCTATGGAAACATAATCGCTATTGACGATGTGCACCTTACTGTTGATGAAGGCGACATAGTAACGGTTATAGGGGCAAATGGTGCTGGAAAGACCACCACTCTCATGACCATATGTGGAGTTGTTAAACCAATATCTGGGCGCATAACATTTATGGGCAAAGACATAACAGGGCTTTCACCAGAAAAAATAGTAAAAATGGGTATATCACAGGTGCCAGAGGGGAGAAGAATATTCCCCCGCATGAGTGTCTATGAAAACCTCCAGATGGGTGCTTTCCCCCATAAAGAAATAGATAATGATACACTCAACTGGATATTCTCCTTATTCCCTGTATTGAAGGAGCGGAAGAATCAGAAAGGGGGGACACTATCGGGGGGTGAGCAACAGATGCTCGCCATATCCAGAGCCCTAATGGCGAAACCCCATCTTCTACTGCTTGATGAACCTTCTCTGGGACTCGCCCCAAAGTATGTTGAATTGATATTTGATGTATTGAAGGAGATAAATAAGAAAGGCACCACCATCTTTCTGGTTGAGCAGAATGCCCATATGGCACTCAACATTGCTGACAAAGGGTATGTGATGGAGACGGGCAGAATAGTCCTCCATGATACAGCGAATGCACTCCTCAACAATAAAATGGTCAAGAGCGCCTACCTCGGCGAATAAGGAACACCTTTAATGAAGATAAAGTTCCCTAAAAACTATCAGAGATACATTGATGTAGCAATGGAGGAAGCGGAGATTGCCCTCAAAAAGGGGGAGATTCCTGTTGGGTCAGTGGTTGTGAGAGAAGACAGGGTCATATCAAGGGCACACAACCAGGTTGAAGAGAGAGGTGATATCACAGCACACGGCGAAATTCTTGTCATAAGAGACGCATCAAAGAAACTTGGTAAATACCTCAATAATGCACTTATACTCACAACCCTAGAGCCATGCCCTATGTGTCTTTCAGCAATAATCTTCTCCAGAATTGAGAAAGTGGTCTATTTAGCAAGGGACCCTATATGGGGAGCGCTGGGTGGAATATTTGATATGAGGGTTACACTTCACCATGTTAAAGGACCATTAAGCGAATACATAGAATATCCGCCTGCTGAGGAACTGCTAAGAGAGTTCTTCAACAGTATCCGATAAGAGAGCGGCGGGGTTATGTAAACCCCGCCAGCAATTACCCCTTCTGGTCTGTGTCTATGGTGGGTCATCTGGGTCATCCCAGGGCTTAGGGAGAGGGCACCAGAATACACTTGGGTTCACTTCGCCAAAATAGACATGGTCCACCGTCTCTTCATATCCAGAACCATCAGGCGGTGTTGTAGTGATTGTAACCGTGTCGTTATGACAGTGTCCCTCCATATCGCAATAGTAATAGCCGTTAAGGTCTGAATAGTCACTGGAACATATATGACTTGAGCCTCCATCATCGTATTCAACCACTACATAAGCATTCGCAATTGGATTACCTGTGTCAGATGCTTTGACATAACCATAAATACAATAAGTTGTCTGAATAGAATCCCCCGTAGGTACACCGGTATCACTGCAACTCACAATGAAGATAAGAAACAAAGTGCCCATTAGAACAATTATCGCTACCTTCTTCATTTCTTTTTTTCACCCCCTTTCATTTCTAAAT
>QMNJ01000162.1 GCA_003647715.1 Candidatus Coatesiibacteriota bacterium | reverse complement strand
ATGGATGAGGAGGAGAAGGATTAGGGATTGTATGGTTTGGTTAAGATAATCTCTCCTTCGCCTTCTTCATATACTCAGTGATAGGTATGTTCTGCGGGCACTTGGGTTCGCATTCGCCACAGGCAAGGGCAAAGCATTTAATGTCTGTCTTTCCCAGGATTCTATAGAGCATTTAAGTTATTATAACAAAAAGATAGAAGAGATATTAATTGTAGGAATACTGTTATTACTTGAACACCTCTGAGTTTATATAATCAGAGATATGGACTATGTATGCCTCAATGGTTCTTCTGGTTATATCTACATCTATGGAGTGGTATGCAATAATGTGCGAGACCTCAATGGGTAGCCCCGCCTCCCTTGCTATCTGGGCGCCGATGATATTATGCCTTACTAACATACCTGTGTCGCTTGCTATAAATTCACCCTCTTCTTCGGCGTATTCAATCAATTTTCCGACATCGTGTAAAAGGGCACCAGCTATGAGAGCATCCCTGTCAATTGATACTCTTGGACCATAGACGGTCTCCATAGTTCTTGCAATAGCAAGAGATGTTGCCAACACCCCTTTAATATGCTCCAGTAAGCTCACAGGGCAGTTCTCTATCTGGAGTGTAAATGGCATTCTGTCCATATCCTCCGGTTTATAACCGCCTTCATCCAGGGCTATGGTGAAGCAATCAACAACCCCGTCTCTGAGTGCTTCGTCCTTTATCTCTGCTAACTCAGGGATAAGTGATAGTAGTTCATCCCTTATCTCATCAACCATAGAACTCATTTGCTTTATGTATGTGTTATTATGTCAAATATACCTCTGGGTTTTCGTTTTTTGGAATTTATCTCCTTATTGGTAGTTTATCTAATATTTCTTCAGTTCTGTTTAATATCGCATCTATCGTATCTCTTGCTCTCTCTACGCTTTCATCGGTTATTTCATTTTCGCCTATGTAGGTATTAACAGGTGCATCCTCTCCGGATGCTATCTTTGATAATTCATCATTTATGTTCCATAACAGCTTATTGAATTCATCAATCTCACCCCATGAGTGCCTTAATACCCCTTCATAATAGGATACAGTATCAATATAGTCGGCGGTGTGATTTATGCATCTGATAATTTCCCAGCCATATACCCTCATCAACTCGCTACGCCCATTTTTGTAGTTTTTATATGCCTGCTCGTTCATCTCCCCCAGTTCACCTATTCTTTCACTGAGAACATCTTTCACTATCTCCGGTCTCCCGAAGATAGGTTGTTTCTCGCATGACAGAGAGTTAATAATGATTGGTAGTGTTATTACCAATAGTAATATCTTTATCTTGTTATGCATTGTTTACACTCCCGTCTAATCCAGGGTATAGACCACCACCCTGTGCATCTTGGGATATGAAACCAGTATGGTTCTGTCATCCACAAATATGGCGTCGCCTATCTCCTCCGGGTCAAGGGCTTTCTCGCAAACCTTATGGTATTTATCATTTAGAATGACGATATACGGTGTTGGTTTGCTCTTCTGCTTACTGCTGGATGCTTCACCCATAATGAGAACCATATCACCTCTTACATCTACCCTTTCAGGTATCAAGGTAGAGCCGGTCTCGGTATTTACTTTCATGATAGTGCCATCAGGCAATATCAGACGCTCATTGCCTGTGTCGGCTACTATCAGTCCATCGGGTGTGTTGCAGATATCCTCGGGGTGGAGAAGCGTCCACTTTGTCTCTATTACCTCTACCTCTGCTCGCTCATTCACTTTGAATATGGCATTTGCTTCACTATCCGCAATATATAATGCATCTTCACAATATGTTATCCCCTCAGCCATCTGTAGGGGAAAGCGGTCTTCTTTCTTGACTGGTTTATTGTTCCCCTCTTTATAGAGGTTGTTCCCTCTTGACCATATCAGATGACCGTCTTGTGAATAGCATGAGATGGATGCATTACCGAAGTCGCTCACCCAGACCCTGTTTCTGTCATCTACTGCAACCGATAAAGGCACCATCAGTTTTCCCACTGGTTTCCCGATTTCACCAATTGAGCCCTCATAGATAAACTCATCATTAAATTTGTGGACTGAGCAGATTACTCTGTCGGTTATATAGATATTACCAGTTTCATCTACTGTCATACCGAGTGGCTCCCAGGCGGGGTTGGGTGCTTTGAAGTCACATGAATATGTTATCTTACTCTTTCCACAATTTAACGCCAGTAAAAGGGTCATCAAGGTAAGAATTGTTATAACCTTGACTGCTGAGTGCTTATTCTTCATTTTTTTCTCTTCTGTTGTCTTTCAAACGCCTTCTTCAATCTTTTGTAACTCTTGTCCACATCTTCTACGATTACTCTGGTTCCAGCGATTATATCCATCATACCCAGTTCATTGGCATAACGGGGGACAATGTGGCAGTGCAGGTGGGAGATTGACGCCCCACTTGCCTTACCAATATTATAACCGACATTGAAACCAGCGGGTGAATACTCATCTGAGAGAACATCCATAGTTAGAGTAATCAGCCAGTGCATCGTCTTTGACTCATCATCAGTCAGTTCTCTCAAGTCCTCAATGTGCCTGTCTGGAAATATCATTACATGCCCCGGGTTGTAGGGATAGAGATTGAGTGATATAGAGAAGTTAGAATCCCTATAGACAATAAGGTCTTTATAGTTCTTATCGCCTGCTAATATTCTGCATATAACGCATTCGTTCACTCTACGCCTCTCCTCAATATACCTCGCCTTATCGGGAACGAATAGATAATTGTTGAATGACATCATCATATATGAGTGTAAATATTATCACCTAAAATCCTATTCTTTCTCCATCCTCCTTCTTATCAAAGTCCTTAATGCTACCGAACTTATCTTCATATTGTTTGATGTTGTCCTCCAGTATTTTTACGAATCTCTTCAGGTGCATGGGGGATGTGATAATCCTTGATACAATTTTAACCTCCCTTTTTCCCGGAACCAACCTCCCGAAGTCAAGAATGAACTCCGCCTGTGAGAATATAACATTAAGGAGATTTGAGTAAGTTCCTTCGGCAACATTGTCATCTACCCTTGCCTGTATTCTTTCCTGTTTCTTCTCCATCATATTTTTTCCCTTATTACTCCACTAAAATAAATGGGTTAAAAGAACCACAACTCCAACAACAACCGCGGGGATTAGGATAGCAAGCGCCACCTTCAACTTGCTTATCGGCTTCTTTCCATAAATCTCGCCTGTTCTACCATTTATTACCGTCCTGTAATACTTACCATGGTATTTATAGCCGAAGACCCATATAGGGACATAGATTAGGGTTGAGGCGGGCTCGGAGAAGTTTATATCAAATTTCTCCAACCTATCTACCTGACTTTCTGCATAGGACTTCTCGTCTGAAATTGCCTCCTCTTTTGCCTTCTCCCACGCACTGTCTCTGCTGAGTACTGGTATCTCGCCCTGCTTGCCAAGGAAGTATTCACTGGAAAATGGGGCTGATTCCTCAAGTGGGAATTGCGCCAGTTGATTCACCTCCTCCATAGAGAGACCCCCTGATGCAGGGACGAAGAGCGAATAGCTCTCGGTTCTGGAGCCAGACCTCGGTATCCACTCTTCAACGGTGACTGCCTCTCTCTTGCCACCCACTATCTTACCCTCTCCCTTCTTCTCCCTCCGCTCCTGACCATACCAATATGTATTGACGCTGAAGGAGAAGTGCCAGCAGGGGATGTATATACCCTTTGCACCGGTTCTCCTGAATTCCCTTGCTAAATCTTTTGGCTGCCAGAAGCCCCTTGTAATCCATTTCTCAAATATTTTGATGGCACTACTCTCCTCAATTTTGAATGTCAGAATCTTATCTGCCTTTAACTCTTCAGTGAGGGGCTTCTCCTCGTGTGGCAGATATTCCGAGCCACAGAATTCGCATTTCAAAACCTGCTTTGATGCATCGTAGAATATCTGTGCTCCGCAGTTCTTACACCTTATGGTCTTAATTTCTAATGCCATATACTTCCCCCTTGTGTTCTTTTAGGTTAAGAGATAATCATATGTATAT
>QMNJ01000161.1 GCA_003647715.1 Candidatus Coatesiibacteriota bacterium | reverse complement strand
CCAAGATACTTATCTATTGATATAGCTGCTCTTCTACCATCCCTTATTGCCTCAATGACCGTAGCAGGACCATTCACATCATCACCTCCGGCAAAGACCCCCTCCCTTGGCGTGGCAAGTGTCTCCTCATCCACTTTAATCGTATTCCACCTTGTCAATGGAAGACCCAACTTCTCGGGAACCTTCGGTCTCTGCCCGATAGCCATTATCAGCCGGTCAACCTCAACAGTGAACTGACTACCATCAATTGGAACTGGCCTCCTTCTACCACTGGCATCGGGTTCACCCAGCTCCATACGGATGCATTCTACCTTAAGCTTACCATCACCTCTGATAACCCTCTCTGGGCATGTCAGATATGCAATCTCAACACCCTCGTTTATCGCCTCCTCAATCTCCTCCTCAAGTGCAGGCATCTCCTGGCGTGTTCGGCGATACATAATTGTAACTTTCTTTGCTCCAACCCTCAGGGCAGTCCTTGCTACATCTATGGCAGAGTTGCCCCCACCTACCACTACCACATCACCCTCCACATCTGCCTTCCCCCTTAAACTTACATCTTTGAGAACGGTGAGAGCATCCAGAACCCTTTCATCGTCCTCGCCCTCTATCCCCATCTTCATCCCTTCCATCGCCCCAAGCGCTAAGAATATGGCGTCATAACCATCATTGAATAAATCATCTGTTGATTCAACTATTGTATTCGTCTTGAGTTCAACGCCTATACTCAATATCTCTTCTATTTCCCTATCAAGCACCTCCCTGGGAAGGCGGTATTCAGGAATTCCCGTTCTCATTGTTCCACCTGGTTCAGACATTGCCTCAAATATCGTTACAGAGTGACCGAGAATTCTCAGATACCAAGCGGTTGTAAGACCTGCAGGACCAGAACCTACAACTGCTACTCTCTTGCCCGTATCTGGCGCAACCTTTACCTTGGAGCGCCACCTGCCATTGTCACGCTCTGCTACAAACCTCTTCAATGCCCTAATCGCTATCGGCTTGTTCACCTCACCTCTACTGCACGCCTCTTCACAGGGGTGATTACAAACACAGCCGAGAATATGCGGGAGTGGAACCCTCTCCCTTATCACCTCCAGAGCATCCTGATATCTCTTCTGTGCTATCAACTTCACATATCGGGGAATATCAATTTGAGCAGGGCAGGCATACTTACAGGGAACCAGAACCTCCGCCTTTGTCTTCTCATCATACTCAAGTTTATCTACTAATGCACCAGAGGGGCAAACCTCAACGCATGCTCTACAAAACTTGCAGTCAGCATCCATCATAGGAAGGTTATAAGGTGTTCCAACAATGGTCTCAATACCACGGTTCACAAAGCCAATAACACCCACCCCTCTAACATCGTGGCAAATCCTCACACAGCGTCTACATAGTACGCACTTGTTAAGGTCCCTAATATAAAGCGGTTCATCGGTTATCACGGGAAAATCCTTATGCACCGGCTTAAAATCAGATAGCATATCCTTTATGCCTATCCACTTCGCAACAGCACTTAACTGCGTATTATCCTCCAGTTCAAATGGGTATTCACTCAGTATTAACCAGATAATGTTCTCCCTTAACCTCTTGAGTTTCTCTGTCTCAGTGTGGATTACCATCCCATCCTCCACCTTTGTGGTGCAGGCAGTTGGATAACCGCTCCAGCCCTCAATCTCTACTATGCAGAGACGACAGGCACCTGTTGGTGATAGGTCGGGGTGATAGCAAAGGTTTGGAATATAAATACCCGCTTCAAGAGCTGCTTCAAGAACGGTTTTTCCCTCCTCTACATCTATCTTCTTACCATCTATCGTAATACTTTTCATCATCTTATAGCCATATACTCACATACATTTATACAGGACTTACACTTTGTGCATTTATCTTTATCAATCCTGGGGAACTTCTTCTTCTCCCACTCTATTGCGCCAACTGGACATGCCTTATAACAAAGTCCACATTTGATGCATTTCTCCTCAATCACCTCAAATTTTATCAGGTCAACACAAACATGGGACGGGCACTCTTTATTGTAAATATGTTCCTTATACTCATCCATAAAATACTTTAGAGTGGTTAGAACCGGATTTGGGGCAGTGTTTCCAAGTCCACATAGAGCAGTATCAATTATGGTCTCGCTCATTTCACTCAGAAAACCGATGTCCTCCTCCCTTCCTTCACCCCTGGTTATTCTCTCAAGTATCTCTAACATCCTCTTAAGACCAACCCTGCATGGAACACACTTACCACACGATTCCTCCACAGTGAAACTCAAGAAGTATCTGGCTATATCAACCATACAGGTTCCCTCATCCATCACTACCATTCCACCCGAACCCATTATTGCACCGGTGGGTGGGATAGATTCAAAATCTATTGGTGTGTCAAGTAGTTCTTCGGGGAGACATCCACCTGAGGGTCCACCTATTTGAACACCCTTGAAGGGGACTTTCTTTCTGAGCATCCCACCGCCCGGACCGTATATCAATTCTCTGAGGGTCATACCCATCGGCACCTCAACCAGCCCGGTATTCTTCACCTTACCTGCCAGAGCAAATACCTTCGTTCCGGGACTCTCTTTAGTTCCAATTGACGAGAACCACTCAGACCCCTTGAGAATGATACGAGGGACATTGGCAAGTGTTTCCACATTATTTATGACTGTTGGCTTGCCCCACAGACCGCTCTGGGTGGGATATGGAGGGCGTGTCCTCGGTTCGCCCCGATGACCCTCTATGGAGAGCATCAATGCGGTCTCCTCTCCACAGACGAATGCCCCCGCCCCCTCTTTCACGGTAATATCAAATGAAAAATCACTTCCAAGAATGTTTTCACCCAAATAATTCCTCTCCCTCGCCTGTGAGAGAGCGATGTTCAACCTCTTCACTGCAAGGGGGTATTCAGCTCTGCAGTAGATATAGCCCCATCTCGCCCCAATAGCATAGCCGGCTATTATCATTCCCTCTATTACAGAGTGCGGGTCGCCCTCAAGGACACTCCTGTCCATAAATGCACCGGGGTCACCTTCATCCGCATTGCAGACCATATACTTAATTTCGCTCTTCTCATTGCTTGCAAACTCCCACTTCATACCTGTGGGAAATCCGGCTCCGCCTCTACCCCTGAGTTTTGACCTCTTAATCTCCTCAATAACATCCTGAGGAGACATCTCAAATGCCTTTTTGACCGCCTCATAGCCATTAAGTGCAGTATATTCATCAATATTCTCGGGGTCAATCTCACCACAGTTTGCAAGCACCACCCTCATCTGGTCTGCGAAGAACTGTTGATAGTCCTTGCCGGTCAGAAGTCGCTTTACTGGCTCACCTCCAACCAAGTGCTTCTCAACAATCTCTTCTACATCTTTAGATTTAACATACTGATATGTTATTCTCTCTGAACCTGATGTAATAACATCAACCAGAACATCCCTGAAAAGTCCCCTGTCTCCTACCCTAACAATTCTGAACTTATCGGTCAGTTTATGTCTTTTGAGCTCACGCTCAAATGCACTGGCTACATCCTCAGCACCAGCCGAGATACCACTTGTCCCCATACATATAAGTATCTTATTCTCCACCAGCCACGCTCTCCTTTGCTCTTACTTCCTCAATAAGCTTATCTACACTCTTTATGGTGCAACAACCATAAAACCTGTCATCAATCACAACGACCGGTGCCATACCACAACACCCCAGACACGCCACCCTCTCTAGCGTGAATAGACCATCATCCGTCGTCTCGCCCTCACCTACCTTAAGTTCGCTTGATAAGTGGTCCAGAATATCCTTCCCACCCATAACATGACAGGCAGTCCCCTGACAAACTTTTATTGTATGCTTCCCCCTCGGTTCAAGATAGAACTGGGCGTAGAATGTGAGAATGCCATAAATCTCAACTGGAAACAAGCCAAGTTCCTTTGATAATATGGATACCGCATCCTCTGGAACATACCCATAAATTCTCTGAATGTCCTGTAGAATTGGTATTAAAATACCATCCTTTGTAGGATATCCCTTAATCAGTTCTCTAATTTTCTCTTCTCTAACTTCTATCTTCTCCATATCTTTGTGAATAAAAT
>QMNJ01000160.1 GCA_003647715.1 Candidatus Coatesiibacteriota bacterium | reverse complement strand
TAATTTATTAATATATTTTAATATTAATTATTACTAAATATATTTTGCATGGTTAGAGAGGTTATTATGCTTAAAACAAAGGTATTTTTTCTAGTGGTTTGTATTTGTTTTATTCCTGTGTATATCTTCTCCATCGGTCTTATTGACGATTATGGTGTGATGATATCCGCCTCGGCGGGTATAATGTCACCACTCTACCCCAAGATGTTTTATAACGAACTGGGTTATTCACCTGAGTGGCAGGAGAACATATATGCTACCAATCTCAACCTTGAACTACAATACAACAGGTTCTTCGTCACCGAGTCAGTCCTGTTTGCAAGCAGGAGCGCATACGAGAAACATGAGGACTACTATGATGAATACATATATCAGAGTTACACCGTCTTTGACAATTCGCTGACCTTTGAATATGCATTCCTGAAGTCGTCGTCCTATGCGCTTAGTGCTATCGGTGGCATAGAGATAACCAGACATGATTTTAACACCCTTTTTGTGGCAGATTATTATCAGAGTGACCTTGAGTATAGACCGGTTGGTATCGCCTTTACAGGTGGTGCGGGTCTCAGATTCTCATTGCCCTATACCGGCATCAGAACGCAGTTCAAGTTCGTGAAGTATGATTATAGCATAAACGATATAGTAAGCGTCTGGGAGGCGCGCCTGCCACTCACAATTATGATAGGTAAAGAAACCTTTGGCGGTCTGGTTGAGTTGACACCGGTTATGGTTCACGCATCCAAGAGCGAGGATATAGAGGAGGAGGTCTCTGGCAACAAGTTCGGGCTGAATGTCATGAGTGGTGCGTATCTTATGTTGCCTTAAAATAGCCACAACTGGCATAGATTTTGTGTTATAATACTTGTGAAGGGGGCGAAATGGGTTCGACGGGGGTATTGCGAGTAGCAATGGGCTGTGTGCCGGGTTTACCTGGAGCCCGTAATATTCAGGTGAACCATAAACGCCAACGAAATGGCACTCGCCGCTTAAGTAAAGTGGCGTGGGGGATTTGCCCTCGCCTGTCGGGGCTTATCTCTCATCGGTTAGATGGGCTGGGATATGATGGAGAGTGCCCGCCATCACATCTGAGATTCTGAGGGGCGCTTGGTTGGGCTATAAACCCGCCCTGAGGTTTTAAGCCCGACGACAAAAAAAATCAGGGATATGCACACTAAACCCCCTTGTGAAAGACCTCCGGACGGGGGTTCGATTCCCCCCGCCTCCATTTATATTTATCTCGCTTGAAATTAAAACCCTTTTTAATTATCATTATCATACATTATGGAATTAGGAACAGAAGAGAAGACCAGCGGTAAGAAGAAAGCCATCAAGTGGACCGCTATATCCATCGGCATCATAGTTGGTGTGTATCTCCTCACAGTCCTTATTGGTGGCAGGATAATAATGCGCCGTGGCGATGAGGTGGTGGTTCCCGATGTTGTCGGTCTAACCTATGAGGAGGCGGAGGCGATACTCAAGCAGGCATATCTCACGGCGGTGAAGGGCGGTGAGGAGGAATCCAGTTATCCACCTGGCTTCGTGGTAAAGCAGAGCCCCGAGGCGGGGATGAATGTGAGAAAGGGCAGGAAGATTACCCTTCGGGTGAGCAGTGGAACCGGCGACATACATGTGCCCAATCTGGTGGAGTTGCCCTTGAGGCAGGCAGAGATGATTATCAAGCGGATAGGGTTAACCGTAGGTGAGATACAGGAGGTTCACAATGATGAGGTGGAGGCGGGTGCGATAATAGCCCAGACGCCAGAACCACACCTCAAGGTTAAGAGGGGAACCAGAGTTGACCTGCTGGTGAGTTTGGGTTCGGAGGAGGCGTTTATTATAATGCCCTCCATCGTGGGGCTTGACCTTCAGTCCGCAAGCAAGGCACTTGATGAGTGGGGCTTGCGACTGGGCGACATAACCGAGGAGTTCAACCCCAACATCCCCAAAGGGAGGATAATCAGGCAGACACCACCCGTAGGTGAGCAGGTGAAGAAAGGAGACCAGGTCAATGTGGTGGTGAGCTCAGGCGTGCAGTAGGGGCAAACACCATTTATGTTCCAATATATTATTCATAGGTTCAAGAGATAGACATATCTATTATGAGTGAGATACTTATTGATATTCACAACCATACTACATTCTCCGATGGATGCCTAACTCCCCTTGAGTTGAAGTCGCTTGCTGAGAAAAGGGGTATTACACTCGGTATATCCGACCACCTTGATTACTATCATAATATGGATACGGAAGATAAGTTTGATGATTATTTAAGAACACTTGACAGATTAGGTATCATGAAGGGCGTTGAACTGGGTCTGCTGGAGAGTATCCCTGTTAGTGAGACACAACTCTCGCGCCTTGATTATATCATCGGAGGTCTCCATAGATTGGTGATTCAGGGTGATGAGGTTGAGTTCTGGGGCGAGAAGAGATTTGAGGGTGATGCTGACAAATTTATGGATAATCTTGTTGATGGTCTGATAAGGGGGGTGGGGGAATACCCTATAGATGTGCTTGCTCATCCGACCTATGTGCCCGGTTATATAACCTGTGACACCGAAATATCAAAGTTGTGGACAGTGGAGAGGATGAGGGCTTTGATTGGCACTTGCGTTGAGCATGGTGTAGCCATTGAGATAAACAACCACTGGGAGGTCCCACATAGTGCGTTCATCAAGACGGCGCTCGGTATGGGAGCGATGTTTTCTATCGGCTCCGACGGTCACAGTGAGAGGTCCTGCCTCAAGATTGAATACCCGCTTAAGGTAATAGAGAGGTTCTCTATCCCTGGGGATAGAATATTTACCCCAAAAAGGGCTGTAAAGCGACTTTTGAGATTTGTATAATAAAGTTGTTGTGGAGGTAGATTAAGTATTGAGAGCACTTATACCGGTTGCGGGTGAGGGAACACGGCTACAACCCCATACCCACACCCACCCCAAACCGCTTCTGAATGTGGCAGGAAAGCCAATAATAAGCCATATAATGGACATTATTCTATATGCAGGTGTGGACGATATTGTCTTCATCACCGGCTATCTGGGTGAGAAACTGGAGAGATATCTGAGAAAGAGCTATGACATTCCTATGACATTTATAAAGCAGGAGGAGCGCTTGGGTATTGCCCATGCTGTCTATATGGCGAAGGAGCATATCAGGGGCGAGCCGGTTTTCATCGTCCTCGGCGATACAATATTTGATGCTGATGTAAAGAGCGTCTTTGAGGGCGGGAAGAACGCCCTCGGGGTGAGGGAGGTGAAAAACCCATCCCGCTTCGGCATAGTGGTGGTTGAGAACGGCAGGGTGGTGGAATTAACCGAGAAGCCTGAGAAGCCGAGGTCCAACCTGGCGATTGCAGGTTTATATAATATTGTGGAAACTGACCTGTTGCTTGATTCCATTGAGATGCTGATTAAGAAGGACATACGAACTAAGGGTGAGTATCAGATAACCGATGCATTGCAGGAGATGGTAAACAGGGGTTCGCACATTGAGACCTTTTTCCTTGAGGGCTGGTATGACTGCGGGAATGCGCAGTCAATGCTCAACACCAACAGGTCGCTTCTTGACCGAAACGGCTCGTTCATATTAGGTCGGCTTAACGAAACGGTGATAATTGACCCGGTGGCTATAGCGGATGGTTCGGTTATAGAGCGCTCCATTATAGGACCATTTGTAACCGTGGGGGGCGGGACGGTTATTAGGGACTCTCGGATAAGGGATGCGGTGATTGGCAGGGAGGCGGAGTTAGACAATGTGATATTGGAGCAGTCGTTGGTGGGTCACAATGCGACGCTCACCGGTCGCTTTGTCCGCCTGAATGTTGGGGACTCGTCAGAGCTTGAGATAGGGTAGGGAGCTAAAAATTTAATATTGAACTCGGTAATATTGAATTGAGTTCTGGATTATATCTTTTGAACATATATTCAGATGAATTCAATGAGATTATAAAGGTGGTGGTGATAAGATGAGAAAGGTTATAATTTTCACTATAAATCTAATAATTATTTCACTTCTCATGATGTGCAGTGATGATAATAACATTGGTGTTGTTACAGAGATTTACTCTGGTGAAAGTAGCGTTAAATCCC
>QMNJ01000159.1 GCA_003647715.1 Candidatus Coatesiibacteriota bacterium | reverse complement strand
GAATATTTTAGTTAACTTTTATTTGTAGTTACAAAACAGGATATTTACAAGTTCGGTTCTTAACACCATCAATCTTTCTTACATTTTGAATTATTATTTCAAATACTCAATTAAATTTTAGGTGTAAGCCCTTAATTCTCGCATTTAAACATAGAATAATGGCTAACCATAGAGGGAGTATCTGTGAAAATAAGATTCGTATATATTGTTCTGTTATTTTCAGTGCCTTTATCTCAGTATATGATGGTATTATGCTATATTATCTGATAAGTTGAGTCATGAAAGTATATCTTGACTGTATTCCGTGTTTTATCCGTCAGGCGCTTCAGGCAGTCAGATTCTGCACTGATAATGTTGACGAGCAGGAGCGTATTCTTAGAAAGATATTGGAGAAAGTTCTATCTATGTCGTGGGATATAACTCCACCAGAGATGGCTCATATTATCCATGGGACGATAAGGGAGAGATTCGGTGAAGACCCATATAAGATTGTGAAGAAACAGTCAAACGATGTTGCTTTATCTCTTGTGGATTGGATGAGGGATTTTATTGGTGAGAATGGTCTTGATGGTGCAGTCCGTCTTGCCATCGCAGGTAATATAATAGATTTTGCTGTGGTAGATGAGGTTATAATTGGAGAGAGTGTTAAGAAGCTGGTTAATATCAAGCCCGTAGTGTATGAAATTGAAAGTTTGGAATCTTCGTTGAGGGATGGAGGCAGTATACTTTATTTTGCTGATAATGCGGGCGAGGTCGTCTTTGATAAGGTGTTCATAGAATATGTGAGATTAAATTATCAAGTAAAAAAAATTTCATTCGTTGTTAAAGGAGGACCAATTATTAACGATGCAACAGTGCAGGATGTAGAGTATATCGGTTTGAATGGGCTTGAGGATGTTGAGATATTAGAAATATCCAATGGTGATGATGGAACTGGTCCAGATAGGAACTCTGATGAGGTTAAAAAATGGATAAAATCCCATGATATTGTAATCTCTAAAGGGCAGGCAAACTACGAGGGTTTGAATGAGTTAAGTGGTATATTCTTTATGCTTGTGGTGAAGTGCAAATTGGTTGCTGATGATGTTGGAACGAAGGTAGGCGATGTAGTCCTCTATCATAGTAAATGAGAAACACCCAGTTGCTTGAATGTTATGAAGTTTGTTAAAATACCATTGGATACTGAAGCAGGAGGTTGGATATGTCCGGTCATTCTAAATGGTCCACTATTAAGAGGAAGAAGGCAGCACAGGATGCCAAGAAGGGCAAGATATTCTCAAAACTTATTAGGGAGATAACCATTGCAAGTAAACTTGGTGGTGGCGATGAGGAGTCGAATCCCCGACTCCGTATGGCGGTTCAGTCAGCGAAGGAAGCAAATATGCCCAAGGAGAACATAGAGAGGGCAATAAAGAGGGGAACCGGTGAACTGCCGGGAGTTGAGTATGAGGAGTTAACATTAGAGGCGTATGGACCATGTGGAGTTGCCATTCTTATTGATGCATTAACAGACAACAGAAATCGCACAGTTGGTGAGATAAGATATATCCTGGATAAGTTTGGTGGTCGGCTTGCTGAATCCGGCTCTACCATATGGAATTTTGAGCGTAAGGGTCTTGTGGTTGTAGAGGGCGAGGGCGTGGATATAGACGAACTACTTGATACAGTCATTGAGGCAGGCGCAGATGATGTATTGCGGGAGAACGACCTGATTGAGATATATTCTAATGTAGAAGTCCTGAACGATGTAATTGAAGCAGTGGACAGAGGTGGATATAGTAGAAAACTTGCAGAGATAAGTATGGTTCCAAAGACAACAGTTCGGCTGGAGGGTAAGGATGCTGAGAAGCTCCTGAATCTATTAAATAATCTTGAAGACCAAGACGATGTCCAGAAGGTATGGACGAACTTTGACATTCCAGATGAGATTATCACTGCTCTTGCAGAAGCATAGACCTATAAGATTGTGGCTTAGTCCTTTTGAGGAGACCTGGTCTGTATGAGTGAAATAGTAGTAATGGGCATAGACCCGGGTCTGGCTAACACAGGTTTAGGTATTATTGAGTTCAATGAAAGTGAAGGTATAGTATCAATAACATCTGATGTTATCAATACCAGAACAATAGATTTAGAGTATAAGAGATTGTATAAGATATATTCAAAGATGATAGATATAATTGACCATACAAAACCACATATTGCTTCTATGGAAAATGTGTTTGTGGACAGGTCCACAATGTCATCAGGTATTGGTGTTGCATATGCGAAGAGCGCTATTGCGGTTGCGCTCGCTCAGAGAGACATCGCTCTCTTTGAATATGAACCGTCCACGATTAAAATGGCTATAACGGGAAACGGGAGGGCGAGCAAGGAACAGGTCAGAAGAATGGTGAAACAGAGATTGGGTATATCGGAGAGGGTGACCCAGCATGTATGTGATGCATTAGCAAGCGCCCTATGTCACATTCAGAGGGAGGGGCTACTGTGATAGAGACCATCACCGGAACAGTGCTTGGAGTGAGCGAATCTTCGGTGATGATTGATATTGGCTTCGTTAATTTAGGTGTCCTGATTCCTCCATTTTATCAGGAGAGAATGGCAGAGTGCATAGGTAGTGAGATTACACTTTATACTCATCTATCAACAACTATTTCCTCTAACAAACTGAACATATCCCTGATGGGCTTTGTGGATAAGGCAGACAGGGCTCTATTCAGGAGTTTAACTCAGGTTCCGGGGATTGGGGATAGGGCAGCGCTTGCGGTTATGCAGAAGCCGACCAATGAACTTATTGATGCAATTAACACCGGAAGGGTGGATGTCTTAAATTCGCTTCCCGGTGTAGGTGTCAAGAAGGCAAGGCAGATTATAACCACTCTTGCAGGCAAGATTGTTACCGAAGAGGTGGAAAGGGCACCTAAGGGCGGTATCTGGGATGATGCCCGTAAAGCCCTCTCGGCACTCGGTCTCTCAACCCGGGAGGTTGAGCAGGCACTCATAAGATTAAGAGACACTATTGGAACCCCTGAGACAGTTGAGGATGTAATCAAACACATCTATCAGGAGAGGTCATAATGGCGAAGAAGGGTAAGAGGGAAATAGGTGAGGAATACCTGAAGAACCTCAGACCGTCCAAACTTGATGAATATATCGGTCAGGAAAAGGTTGTTGAGAACCTAAAGATTACAATAAGGGCGGCAAAAGAGAGAGGTGAACCCCTTGACCATATTCTGTTCCATGGACCGCCGGGTCTTGGCAAGACGACACTTGCTTACTGTATTGCCAATGAGATGGGGGCAGATATCGTCGCATCATCGGGACCAACACTGGAGAGACCGGCAGACCTGGTGGGAATACTGACCAATCTCAAGAAAGGGGATGTTCTGTTCATAGATGAGATACATCGCCTCCCTCGTATTGTAGAGGAGTTTTTATACCCCGCACTGGAGGACTATCGCATAACAATACTTCTTGATAAGGGACCCCACGCCAGGAGTTTGAATATAAACATTGAGAGGTTCACTCTTATCGGTGCAACCACCAGGATTGGTTTATTGACTGCTCCGCTTAGAGAGAGGTTTGGCATATTTCATCACCTTGACTTCTACCCTGACAGCGAACTAATAGAGATTATAAAGCGCTCAGCGAGGATACTGGGAGTAGATATAGATGGTGGTGGGGCAGAGGTGATAGCGGGGCGGAGCAGGGGGACACCAAGGATTGCCAACCGCCTTCTCAAGCGGGTGCGTGACTATGCGCAGGTGAAGCACGATGGCGGTATAACCGGCGAGATAGCCCTGGATGCGCTAAAGATGACAGGCATTGATGAACTGGGGCTTGATGGTTTAGACAGACAATATCTGGAGGTAATCATTGAGAACTATAAGGGTGGACCGGTGGGGATTAACGCCATAGGTGCGACATTGAATGAGGAGGTTGATACCCTCATTGATGTCATAGAGCCGTATATGCTGAAGACGGGGCTAATTGGTCGCACATCAAGGGGTAGGGTAGCCCTTGAACCCGCATACAGGCATCTTGGTATTACACCTCCAAGGGATATAGAAAAGCAGTTGAGTTTACTTGATATGGATGAGGAGGAGAAGGATTAGGG
>QMNJ01000158.1 GCA_003647715.1 Candidatus Coatesiibacteriota bacterium | reverse complement strand
CCATCCCCTTCCTCGCCCATACCTCAGCATTACTCTTATCAAGCTCAAGAACCCTGTCACAGCACTCGTTTGCACCTTCATAATCCTTCCTGTCAAGCAGTATGATTGACTTGGCGTCCCAGGCATAGATATGAGATGGGTTCAATTCAAGCGCCTTCTCATAACACTCAAGTGCTATGTCTGTCTCACCCTGTCTCTTATGTGCGACCCCCTTGTTATACCAGATGTCGTCGTTCTCGGGGGATAACTCAAGCGCCCTATCAAAGCACTAAATCGCCTTCTCATAGTCGCCGTTCTTAAGATAGCAGTTGCCCGCATCAAACCACTCCTCTGTATCGGTGAGAGATAATGCAAAACCCACGAGAAAAACAATACTTACTATGAGCACTAAATTATGTCTCATATTAATATTATATCTTAATATCTACACAAAAAAGATTTTTCTTGTATTGACAACTTCTATAAGAAATACAATGATGAATATATAGAGGTTAAATTATATATCATTCCACAATCTCATCCGCCTCCACTATCCTGTATTCATAGCCCTGCTCGGTGAGAAATAATTGCCTCCTGGCGGCGAAGTCCTGCTCCACCGTATCATCACTGACAAGTGTGTAGAAATATGCAACATTCTCCCCCTGCTTTGGTCTCAATATACGACCCAGGCGCTGTGCCTCCTCCTGCCTTGAGCCAAATGTCCCCGACACCTGCACAGCAACATTGGCATCCGGTAAATCCACCGCAAAGTTTGCTACCTTACTCACCACCAGTAATTTGACCTCTCCTCGCCTAAATGCCTCATAGTACTCTATCCGCCTCTTGTTGGGAGTTGAACCCTGAATGAGCGGTGCGTTAAGCGTCCTGGCAATCTTCTCCAGTTGAGATAAATACTGACCTATTATGAGAATACTGCCGTCTCTGTGCCTTTTAACTATTGCCTTCACGATTGGAATCTTGGATGGATTCTCGCTTGCTATTCTAAATCTCGGTCTAACATCTGCGCCTGCATACTCCATGCGCCTTGACAGTGGCATTGACACACGAACTTCGGTGCAGACCGCCCTTGCAATGTAGTTATTCTCCTCTAAAACACGCCAGGCGATGTCATATCGCTTTGGACCTATCAAGCTGAAGACATCACCCTCTCTGCCATCTTCTCTCACAAGTGTGGCGGTGAGACCCAGACGCCTCTTTGACTGTATGGATGCAGTCACCCGGAATACAGGAGCAGGTAAGAGGTGCACCTCGTCGTATATTATGAGACCCCATTCCTTCCTGTCAAAAAGTGCGAGGTGTTCAAATGGGGCGGACTTCTTGCGCCTGTAGGTTAGAATCTGATAGGTAGCGATGGTTATGGGTTTTATCGCCTTCCTTTCGCCAGAGTATTCGGCGATGTCTTCAGGCGGAATGAAGGTCTTGTCAATCAGTTCGTCAATCCACTGTCTTACTGCGGTAATGTTTGTTACGACGATGAGCGTGTGCGAACCTGCCTCCTCCATCACCCTCATACCAACTATCGTCTTGCCTGCACCACAGGGGAGGACTATGGTTCCGCTCCCGCCTTTTGGACCCCCACCTCCCCAGAAGGCGTCTGATGCATCAATCTGGTAATCGCGCAGTCGGAATGGTTCACCGGAGAGTGTTGTATCACGCAGGGTTATGGGGTATGGTGCACCATCGGTGTAGCCCGCCAGGTCAACCACCGGCAGACCGAAAGAGATTAAGTCCTGCTTTATGAATCCCCGTGACTCTGGTCTTATTAGCAACCTATCTGGTGCTAGACGGGCGGCGATATGGTGGGACACCTTCTTGAAACCCAGTATATGCTCAATATATACAGGGCTCTCAGCGGTTAGAATGAGGTTATCGTTCTCCTTGAGCAGGTGAATCTTACCATACTTCTCCATATTGTCTTCTATGAACCTGATGACAAGGTCTGGAACTCTGAACTTTGAGTATCTTTTCAGTGTTTCAATGACGAAGTTGGATGTATGACCGGCACTTGCTGAGTTCCAGAGCGAGATGGGTGTAAGACGGTAGGTATGGATGTGTTCAGGTGATTTTACCAGTTCAGCGAAGGAGAGCAGGGAGTCGCGTGCCTCCTTGAACTGCGGGTGGTCAACCTCAAGTAAGATAGTAAGGTCGCTCTGGACTATTAAGGGACCCATAAATTTGCAATTGTAATACAGATATATAAGATTAGCAATTGTTAATCACTATCTCAATTATGATAGAAGGTCATGCAATATCTTACCTCCATTTTTGTAATTATAAATTAATATACCTTTTAATAATATTTTAGTATAATATCGCTAAGAGTTGAGAATTGAATGTTCTAAGTTCAAAGGAGGTTTCTAATAATGAGAATTCTATCTGTGATTTTGGTCATCCTATTCCCTACATCTTTTCTCGCTAGCGGAGTTTACGAGGAGTGGGTCTCTGTTTACAGCGGGGAGGAGAACACCCTGGATAAGGTGAGCAATGTGGTCCTTGACAGCCAGGGTAATGTTTATGTAGTCGGCTATTCCTATACAGGTGAAATAGACCATGACATCTGTCTTGTAAAATATGATAATGACGGAAATGAAGAATGGGTAGCCACTTATGACTACGAACACGACATCGCTACTTCTCTTACAATTGATAATGACGACAATGTAATAGTTGGAGGTTATTCTTTCGTTGACATATTTACCAGCAGTTACACCACAATTAAATATGACAACGAAGGCAACGAACTATGGTCAGCCAATTATGGTTCCAGCGGTTGTGAGATACATGATATTTGCGTGGATGACAGTGGGAATGTCTATGTAACTGGAGAGGTAGCCGGTTCTGGTGGCTACAAGGATTATGGCACTGTGAAGTATGATAGTGAAGGCAACGAACTATGGGCTGTGACCTATGATGGACCTGACGGTCTGGAGGATAAGGCATTCGCTATATGCGTTGATGGTGAAGGCAATGTGTATGTTACCGGGGAATCAAATACCGAGACAAAAAAGAAGGATTACTGCACCGTCAAGTATGACAGTGGCGGGAATGAGATATGGGTTGCCCGCTATAATGGTCCTGGTAATGATGATGATTCAGCCAACTGCATATCCCTGGATAGCGCTGGTAATGTCTATGTAAGTGGTTATTCAATCGGCTATGGCACCAAGAAGGATTTTTGCACCATAAGGTATGATAGCAACGGTAACGAGGTGTGGATATCAAGATATAATGGGCTCGGAGAAGATGATGAGGTAGTTGATATGTGGGTAAATGGTGAATCAAATGTCTATGTTACCGGCTACTCGCAGGGTGATGCTACGGGCTACGACTACTGCACCATCAAATATACCACCAACGGTCATCAGTTGTGGGTCGCAAGGTATGATGGTCCCAGTAGGGACAACGATAAACCATATTCTATGTTTATGGATGCCAATGGTGATATTTATGTAACGGGAGAATCAAAGGGTGATGGAACTGACTACGACTACTGCACTATCAAGTATGACAACGGTGGTATGGAGATGTGGAATATCAGATATGATAATGGTATTAGTGATAAGGACAAGGCACAAGATATCTGGGTAGATGAATATGGCTATGTGTATGTTGCCGGGCATTCAGATAATGAAGGCGGTAACTGTGATTTCCTCACCATAAAGTATAAAGAAGTCCAGGGTGATATAGAACTGGTCTCCTTCTACGCAGAAGAAGCGGAGAATAGAATAAATCTCAGGTGGATGGTAGATATCTCCACTGATACGGAACTTGAGGGCTTCAACCTTTACAGAAGAGATGTCAGGGGTGCCGAGCTGACTTCAGCTAAATCTATGTTACGCATTGGAGAGATGAATTGGCGGAGGATTAACGACACTCTGATTACAGGCGCCAATCCGTATTCATACACCGACAGCAATGTGATAGAGAACAGACAGTATGAATACCTTCTGGAGGCGGTTCTTACTGATGATGAGAGCGAGATATTAGGCACCACAACAGCGACTTCTGGTTCAGGAGCACCTGGTAGTTTCAGTATAGTGAGCATATATCCAAATCCATGCGTTGACACACTTAACTGTGTGATGGCAGTTCCTGAGGCAGGCAACATTGAGATGGCAATATATGACATAAGTGGCAGGAGAGTAGCGGAGAAGGAGATTACGGT
>QMNJ01000157.1 GCA_003647715.1 Candidatus Coatesiibacteriota bacterium | reverse complement strand
TCATAATCGTCAAGGTCTATTACTCTATCTACGAAGAGACCACTTCCCATCTTAACGCTTCTGCCACACTCATTGCATATCTCTATGTTATGAGTCCCATTCGTCATAACAAAGCCACCTTATTGTAATATTCAACCACTAATAACCTCAACTAAATTACATCACCATCATAGAAAAAACATGTCTATATGAACATAAATACGCATCATTCATATCGCTTTACATATGTTTATCAATATGCTATAATATACAAAACCATTAGGAGGTATTACTATGAGTATTCTCGGTCGGCTTAAGAATAAATTGTCTGAATTGTTCCTAGACCGCAACAACTCAAGAAGGGTGGTCATCAGCAGAAGAAAGCATATGTTCGCCTATAAGGATGATGTCCCCCTTGACGCCTTTAAGCGCATGCGAGACGACCCGCAGGTCTCGGCGGGGCTTAGCGTCATCAAACTTCCAATATTGGCGCAGAAATTCTCGGTGGAGGGCTCACCTGAGGTTGCTGATACAATCGTCAAGGCAATCAATGGCTCATACACGAAGATTGTCGAGCGGGCACTCTATGCAATTGAGTTCGGCTTCTCAGCGCAGGAGATTGTCTGGAGCGAAGATGACGGTATATACACCATCGCCGGCACCCTTGATGTTGACCCGGCGACAGTTCGCTTAAATACCGATGATTTCGGTGAGGTTTTCTCTTACACCATCCCAGGCGGTATTGAGGTACCAGCAGAGAAGGCGCTGGTCTTCACCTACCAGAAGGAGTTCGGCAATCCCTATGGTCGCTCACGACTCCTACCCGCATACGAGGTGTGGCGAACCAAAGAACTGATATGGCTCTTCACCAACCGATACTTTGAGCGGAAGGGCAATCCCCCCACTATCGTGAAATACCCATCATCGCACATACAGGCGGAGGCAGATAGAAACGCCGATGACGCCCTTGAGATAGGGCGGGCGCTTCTGGAGAACGCTGTAGTCGCCCTTCCATCTACCAGGGATGAACACGGTAGGGAGATATGGGACTTGGGGTATCTCACCGACGATGCGAGAGCGGGGATGTTCCTTGATTATCTGAGGTATCTGGACAGAATGATACTGAGGGCGATGTTCATACCAGACCGTGTGATGACGCAAGACGAGGCGGTGGGCTCCTACGCCCTGGCGAGGGCGCACCTTGACCTATTCTTGCTGTCGGAGGATGGGTTATTATCGGACCTTGAGGAGGAGATAAACCGGCAGATTGTGGCGAGAGTTGTTGAGTATAACTACGGTAAGCAAATAAGTGGGGTGAGGTTGAGAATAAGCCGGCTCTCACAGGTGGACAGAGAACTTATGCGGGATGTGTTTATGGAGATGGTGAAGAGCGGTGATGCGAGGGTGCCCTCGGAGACGCTGGCGAGGGAGCTGGGCTTTCCATCCGAAAATTAGATACTAACAGATAGCATATATAAAATTTCAAGCAACATAATTATTTTGAAGATAGCATCCCACAAAGAGGTGTTTTTACCATTAAAAAATGCTGATGTTTTGATATATTATTTGAAGAGAGTAATTGAGATACAGATATCAAATTTAATTTTCCGGAGGGTGTAGATGAGACAATATAGAATTAATAACAAAGCAATCGTTACTGTATTTATAGCAATACTTATCTTTTCTACTCAGAATGCCTATGCTTATATAGACCCCGGCACCGGCAGTTATATACTTCAGGTGGTAATTGCGGGGCTCCTCGGTGCCTTGCTCAGTTTGAAGATATTCTGGAAGAAGATAGGCAGTTTTTTCTCGCATATATTCACAAGAGACAACGGTTCAGATGAAGAGGGCGAGTGATAAGGTCATAGCCGGTTCATTCAGGGACCCCAGCGGTTTTCTATTCACTCGTGGTGGCGCCCTCTACCGCCAGATAAATAAGACCTACAAAGAGCACTATGACCTCCTGATGGGTTCAGGGCTATTTAATGCTCTTGTCGGCAAGGGGCTTCTCATTCCCCACGAAGAGGTGGATATTGCATTTGCGGAGCCGGAGACGGGTTATAAGGTCATAAAGCCGGATGTGGTGCAGTTCATATCGTATCCATACGAGTGGTGCTTCAGCCAGTTGAAGGATGCGGCACTTACCACGCTCAATATACAGAAGATTGCCTTTGAGCACGGTATGATTTTGAAGGATGCAAGCGCCTACAACATACAGTTTGTGGATGGCAGACCTGTTTTCATAGATACGCTTTCATTTGAGAGATACAGGGAGGGTGAGCCGTGGGTTGCCTACAGGCAGTTCTGTCAGCACTTCCTGGCACCACTGGCATTGATGAGATACACTGATGTTCGCTTAAATCTTATGTCCAGGTTGTTCATAGATGGCATACCGCTTGATTTAGCGAGTGCAATTCTGCCCAAAAGGACCAGGTTTAGGTTCTCGCTCTTCACCCATATTCACCTACATGCTGGCAGTCAGAGGAGGTATGCTAATAGAGTGGTCAATAAGGATGACTATATGGTGAGTGCGGTTGGTTTTACAGGACTGATTGAGAGTTTGGAGAGTGCTGTAAAGAAACTCAAATGGAAGACGGCGAGAAGTGTCTGGGCAGAGTATTATGAGGACACCAACTACAGCGATGAGGCGATGGAGGACAAGAAGAGGATAGTAGCCCAATTTATAGACAGGGTGAAGCCGAAGGTTGTGCTTGATATGGGTGCGAATGTTGGTCTTTTCAGCAGGGTAGCGGGTAAGCAAGGCGCCCTTGTAATCTCTATGGACAATGACCCCGTGGCGGTGGAGTTGAACTATCGGGAGGTGAAAAAAGGGGGGGAGAAGAATATTCTCCCGCTGGTGGCTGATATTACAAATCCGAGCCCCGGTATTGGCTGGGAGGGCAGGGAGCGTTCCTCGCTCATAGAGCGTGGAGGCGATGCAGATATGGTTATGGCACTGGCGCTGGTTCATCACCTCGCCATCTCAAATAATCTACCATTTGCGAAGATTGCGACCTTTCTATCAGGTATAGGTAAGATGCTAATAATTGAGTTTATACCAAAGGATGATTCGCAGGTTCAGCGCCTTTTAGCCACCAGGGAGGACATATTCACTGATTATACACAGAAAAACTTTGAAGGTGAGTTCAAGAAGCAATTTAACATTATTGAGAATATTAAGATAAGTGACTCAAAGAGAAGTATCTATCTGATGGAGAAAAGGAGGTAATCAATATGAGGAAGATAATCATCCATCCATTTCTATTTGCCATATTTCCAATACTCTTTCTATATGCCCATAATATTGACCTCACTCCTGTGGGGGAGATATTCATACCGATTCTTATTTCAATTCTCTTTGCCTCCTCTATGGTTTTGATAGCATATCTATTTACAAGAGACATAAAGAAATCAGCCATCATATCATCTCTGGGTATATTCCTGTTCTTCACCTATGGTCATATTTATCAGTCATTACAGGGTTTGAAATTATATGATCTTACCATTGTAAGACACAGATGTTTACTATCTTTGTGGGCAATTCTATTCATCACTGGAATATACTTTATCGTCAGGATAAAAAGTCAATTGAAGACAATTACAAGATTTCTAAACATTACCTCAATCATTCTCATCGTAATAGCGATATCTAATATCTCTATCTATATGTTCAAATCTCATACGCAAGTTCTTGGGAACTTGGCTGACATACCCGAAAATCTGAAAAAAAGAGGTCCCCACGAACCTGAAACCCTCCCAAATATCTACTATATAATACTTGATGGTTATGCGAGGCAGGATGTTCTAAAGGAAATATATGATTACGATAACTCAGATTTCATAAAATTTCTGGAAGAAAATGGTTTCTATGTTGCTAAGAGAAGCAATTCTAATTACTGTCAGACACTTCTTTCACTTTCTTCATCACTTAACCTAAATTTTATACAGAATTTAACTATAGAAAAATCATCTTTGAATGATAGAAGTATCCTTTTACAATTGATTAAGCATAATGTCTTATTTGAATTTCTAAAACAACATAAATACAAAATCGTAGCATTCTCTTCCGGTTATTACGGAACAGAGATAAAATCAGCCGACATTTATAAAAACCCAATTACACTTAGCGAATTTCATATTGCAATAATCAATACCACACCAATTCTTGCAATAAAACATATATT
>QMNJ01000156.1 GCA_003647715.1 Candidatus Coatesiibacteriota bacterium | reverse complement strand
ACACCATATATTAGATTTTCTATAACGGGGGGGTATTCTATGAACTGGGTGAGGGGCGATTGGGTAGAATACTGTGATAAGGGCGATGCCATCAATGGGGGTATCAGGTTCTCTGTTCCCAAGGGATTTTTATTCTATAAGGTAGAGTTCTTCTATGTCAAACTGGAGGGTGTAGAGAACCTGACTGATATAATGTTGTATAATGTTATTGGTGGTGTAGAGTTTGTCCCGTTCTACAGGAGCAGGGCAACGCCTATTGCTGGTATTGAGTTTGCGTTGTCCACAGTTACAAGAGATGGGTGGGAGACAAGGGTAGTTAGCGATTTTGCTTTGGGTGGGGGTTTTGAATTTTATCCAGTTAAACAGAGATTATCTTTTATTACAGCAGGTTATTGGCACTATAATGTTATGGTTCCTATAGATGATAATGGCAACGATATCTTTGATTTTGGTGGTTTAAAGTATCTGGAGGCGAGAGTGACCTTGAATTATTATATCTATTAGTGCTTCGGAGGAGGTGAGATGGCAGAGAAGATTGTTCTGGTAATAAATCCGGGGTCTGCATCTACCAAGGTAGCCCTGTATAAGGATGGTGCGGAGGTGTCTGCAAAGACCCTGTATCATGATGAGGGTGTGGTGAAGTTGCCCACCGTTGAGCAGTTGAAGCCCCGTATGGAGATGGTGAGGGATTTTATGGATGATGTGGGGGTCAGCCCTTCTGAATTGACCGCTGTGATAGGCAGGGGTGGACCTTTTAAGCCACTGGAGGGTGGCACCTATGAGGTGAACGATGCGTTGATAAAGGACATAAGGGAGGGCAATGTCGCCGCAGACCATATATCAAATCTTGGCTCCCTTATGGCGGATGAGATAGCAAGGGAGGCAGGCATAAAGGCATACTTCGCTGACCCTGTATCTGTTGATGAGTTAATTGATGAGGCACGACTTTCGGGTATCCCTGAGGTTCCCAGGAAGTCATTATTGCATGCTCTTAATATCAGGGCGGTGTCAAAGCGATACTGCGAGGAGAAGGGGATTGATATGAGTTCTCTCAATGCTGTGGTTATACATCTTGGCAGTGGCATCTCTGTTTGCGCGATAAGGGGCGGTCGCATAATAGATGTCAACAATGCTAATGACGGGGGACCTTTCTCACCTGAAAGGGCGGGCGGTCTTCCCACCACCGGTCTGATAAAGCTTGCGTTTTCGGGCGAGTATGACCTGAAGGGCTTATTGAAATATGTTACAAAGTCCGCTGGCTTCAAGGCATACCTGGGAACAGGAGACCTAAAGGAGATTATGGGTAGGATTGATGGGGGTGATAGTAAGGCAGAACTTGTGTTAAGGGCGTTTGTCTATCAGGTTGTCAAGGAGGCGGGTGCAATGTCAGCAGTGGTAGATGGTGAGCAAGAGGTGATAATAATAACCGGTGGAATGGCGAAGAGTGAACGACTTGTAGATATGCTCAGAGAGCGTCTCAATTGGCTTGCACCAATTATGGTCTATGCGGGAGAGGGTGAGATGGAGGCGCTTGCGGATGCTGTCTTTAGAGTAATTAGTGGTAAAGAAGAGGTAAAAGTTTATCAGTAGATTTTATAGATAGAGGGAGGAGATTAATTTGGATAAGGAGTTATTATCAGGTAATGAGGCGATAGCCAGAGGTGCCTATGAGGCGGGTGTTCAAGTTGCAACCGCATACCCTGGAACTCCATCTACAGAGATACTTGAGGCGATAGGGAAGAGATATAAAGGCGACATATACTGCGAATGGTCGGTTAACGAGAAGGTAGCGGTTGAGGTTGCAATGGGTGCCTCATTTGCGGGTGCGAGAGCACTCTCCGCTATGAAGCATGTCGGTCTCAATGTCGCGGCAGACCCTGTGTTCTCACTGTCATACATCGGAGCAACAGGTGGAATTATCATAGTCACCGCCGATGACCCCTATATGCACTCAAGCCAGAACGAGCAGGACAACAGAAACTACGGTCGCCATGCCTATATTCCCGTTCTTGAGCCATCTGACAGCCAGGAGTGCAAGGACTATGTTGTGTGGGGTATTAAGATAAGTGAGGAGTTTGATACCCCGGTGCTATTGCGTCTCACTACAAGGATATCGCATTCTAAATCAATCGTGGAACTTGGTGAGAGGGTGGAATCACCTAAACCTGATTATGTGAAGGAGCTGTCAAGGCGTGTTATTCTACCCGCATTTGCAAGAAAACTGAGGTTGAAGGTCATAAAACGCTTAAAGAAACTTGCCGAGTTCGCAGAGATATTCCCCGAGAACAGAGTAGAGATGAACGATACTAAGATAGGTATCATAACCTCTGGAATCTCATATAACTATGTCAAGGAGGTCGCACCGGAGGCGAGTGTGTTGAAGCTCGGTATGGTCTATCCAGTGCCCCCATATATGATTAAGAAGTTCGCTGAGAGCGTGGATGACCTCTATGTGGTTGAGGAGTTGGACCCGTTCATTGAGACAGAGGTCAATCGCCTGGGCATATTCCCGAAGGGTAAATCCTATGTCCCGCTCTATTACGAACTCAACCCCGAGAGAGTGGAGTGCGCACTCAAGGGTGAACCAGACCCCGTCCCAGAGATGCCGGAGGATGCACCCCTGAGGCCGCCAGTTCTCTGTCCTGGTTGTCCCCATGCTAATGTCTTCTACCATCTTCACAGGATGAAGATGATAGTAACCGGTGACATTGGTTGCTATACGCTTGGAGCGCTTCCACCATTAAATGCTATGGATACCTGCGTGTGTATGGGTGCTTCTGTAACCAATGCCATAGGTATTGAGAAGGCACTTGGTAGAGAGAATGCAAAAAAGATAGTAGCGGTAATAGGTGATTCCACATTCATACATTCTGGCATTACCGGTCTTATTGACGCGGTATATAATAAAGGGCATTCAAACATAATTATCCTGGACAATAGAACCACCGCTATGACCGGGCATCAACCACACCCTGGAACTGGAAAAACACTTATGGGCGATGAGACATTTGAACTCAACTATGAGGAACTGGCGAAGGCGTGTGGAGCGACCTATGTGAAGACCTTTGACCCATACGATGTGGAGGAGACCGCTGAGACACTCAAGGAGGCGTTTGAGCACGAGGGGGTTTCTGTGATTGTCTCCAAGAGGGAATGCGCTCTTCTGGCGAGGGATAGGTGGAAGGAGGCGATGTGGGTTGATGTTGAAATGTGTAATGGCTGTAGAATCTGCCTGCAACTTGGATGTCCAGCACTTGGAATAGTGGATAAGAAGGCAGTGATTGATGAGGTGCTATGCATTGGCTGTGGCGTATGTTCGCAGTTGTGTCCGGAGGATGCTATTAAGACCCATAAGGAAGCGTCTGCAAAGGAGGTGAAGTGAGATGGCGAAGAAGTGGGACATTATGATTACTGGCTGTGGAGGGCAGGGCATACTTCTGGCATCGGAGATAATAGCAGAAGCGGCGATGCTTGAGGGATACGATATCAAGAAGGCGGATGTCCACGGTATGGCTCAGAGGGGTGGAAGCGTTATATCAACTGTTAGAATAGCAGATAAGGTTTATTCACCGCTTATCAAGTATGGGGATGCGGATATACTCCTTGCCTTTGAACTACTTGAGGGCTATCGGGTTTCTAAGTATGTGAGGGACGATGGCGTCTTTATAGTGAATACCCAGAGAATAAATCCGATGCCCGTTGCATCAGGGAGGGAGAAGTATCCTGAGGGGCTGGAGGATAAGATAAAGTGCAATGCCGGCAGGGTTGTCTTTCTGAATGCATTAGATATTGCCAAAGAGTTAGGCAACTTCAGGGCGGTCAATGTGGTGATGATAGGTGTTCTCTCAAGGTTAATGGACCTTAAACTTGATTCCTGGAAGAAGGCGATAGAGAGGTTAGTGCCTGCAAAACACCTTGAACTGAATATGAAGGCATTTGAGAAGGGAAGGGAGGTGGTGGGGTAGGGACAGCCAATAGCCAGATATGTGGATACAAGAAAAGTGGCTTAAGCCCCTTGTCAGAGGATATCAATATATTTTATTTCATTGTTCTTTACTTATAACTAACATTAAACCTTCAACAGACCCATCCTCAAACTCTACGTTAAAAGAAATTGTATTAGATAGTTTATATTTGCTTATATCACATTCTATATCTTCTCGTTTT